>JAFVPG010000087.1 GCA_017505415.1 Lentisphaeria bacterium
AAGGAGCAATCGAACATTCCGCCGAAAAAATAGCTAAACACCACACAGCCGCCGACATTCACGCACCAGCGTAATATCGCACCGGGTCGTACCCGGCGCCGGGGATACAAGGGGGCGTGTAATAAAAAATCAGTCTACGTTTAGTACATAGCATTATTTAATATGCTTCAGTTCAAATTCTGCAGTAAATTCGAGTTTCTCTCCGGTGCGGAATGAGGGGAAAGCAAGATAATATGCGTGCAGTGCCTGACGGTCAAAAAGCAATTTATGTTTGTCATCTTCCGTCAGAGTACCTTCAATAAAACGGAGAAAAATTGTTCCATCTGTTCCGTTTATTTTATCTCCGGCTACCGGGTAGCCGAGACTTGAACAGGTTGCTCTGATCTGGTGGGTACGTCCGGTTTCAAGTTTGGCTTCAACAAGCGACATTTCATCGGAAAAATTCAGTCGTTTGAAAATTGTATGGCATGTTTCAAATGCAATATTTTCCGGAACTGTATAAAAAAATTTCCGTTTTTTTCTTATGACACTTTCTTTATCTTGAGTAATAAAACCTTCAGCATCAAGCTCTTCAGGAAATTTACCATGTACTTTTACATGATATTTTTTCTCCATTTTGCATTGACTGAAAAAGCGTGCCGCATCAGCTGTGCGGGCAAAAAGCAAAACACCGGATGTCTCTCTGTCCAAACGGTTTACAGGCGCACATGGTCCAAAATCTTTCTGCAATAAATACCATAGAGTATTTTTGTAATAACGTCCGGCGGGGTGTGTGGGCAGATTGCCGCTTTTGCTGACACAGATAAAATCATCGGTAATTCCGAGAAGTTTATAATTCAAATCACATTCAGGTTCATTTTTTTCTGTAAATTCATAAGTCAAATGAGCATTGCATCTGATAGCAACATCATTTGTAATATGTTGATTATCAACAAAGAAACGCCCGTCTGCAATCTCTTGCTGCCATTCTTCAAGTGTGCGGTAGGTGAATCTTGAGGCAAGATATGCGGACAACTGAATTGATTCTCCGCTGAAAATCGCTGTTGAATCTATTCTGCGTTTTTCAGTAAAAGGCTTAAATCCGTCGAAAACACTCATTATTTTTTTGCAGTATTATATTTTACGACACGGGCGGAGGCATGGACAGTGCGCCAGCTTACGATCCACAGGGTTGGCCAGCCGATTACATCACGTTTGACTTTATAATCTTCAATGCCGTCTCCTTTTAATACTCTTTTGCCGTACCAGTTCATCATCTGCTGAGTTTTGCGGTCGGATATGGTATCGCGCCACATACGGTACTGACAGGCATTGGGACGGGAATGACTGCCGCCGACAATGGGGAACAAGCCGAATAAATAAGAGGTATAATTTGTCGCTTCAATATCAGCGATAACAATATTTCCTTTTGGGGAAATTTCAGTTCCTGCACTGTATTCCATCGTTGGTTTGACGGTACTTGTAGTGCATCCGCAAAGACAAATAATTGCACTTAAACAGAAAATAACAGCAAAAAAATTCTTCATAATAACACCTTATGTAATATCTGCAAATTCTGCATTTACAAATCCGGCAAGCTCTTCAGGAGCTATTTCCAGATTCTATCCGACATATCCTCCGCTGACACAAATACGGTCAAAAAGAATTGCACTTTCATCGAGAAAAGTAGGAAATTTTTTCTTCATACCGACCGGAGAACAGCCTCCGTGAACGTATCCGGTCAGCGGCAGTAATTTTTTCAGGGGAATCATTTCAATACTTTTGACTTTGGCGGCTTTTGCCGCTTTTTTCAGATTCAATTCCCCGGCGGCAGGAACAACGAAAACATAATATTCCGGGCCGGGGGCTTCCGTAACGAGGGTTTTGAAAACTTCATCGGCACTTTTTCCGAGCTTACGGGCGATTGAATTTGCATCTATTTCGCCATCTGAAATATCATATTCATGCGGTACGAATGCAATATTATTTTCTTCCAGAAGGCGCATTGCATTACTTTTCATATCAATCCTCCGGTATCGGAATTTTGCTGTCGGTACCGTATTCCACTGTTTTTATCGGTTCACCTTTGAAAAAGGTTCTGCCGTCTCTGATTTCAAATAAGCCTTTGGCATAATCATCTGCTGCTTGCGGGAAAATCACATGGTCGCCGCATTTTTTCAGCAAGTCCTGATTATGATTTGCGACTTCGTGCAGAATATCTATATGATTTTTCGGACGTTTGGCTGGACGTGCGGCATCTGCGGAACGCAGTTCTTCGAGGGAATGTCCCATGAAATCTATCGGCATCGGTTTTGAGATGCCGAGAATCGGACCGGAATCTACATCTTCATCTTTGCCTGTATATGGCTGGGCGATGATGACGCTTGATTTAAGATATGGAAATTTTTCAAGGATCGCAAGTTCTATCGGTCTCAGTGCCAACCCATTGAGAAAGCGTTTACCGTTGCGTTCAACTGTCAAATCGCCGGGATGAACATTCAGAGTGACAAAATCTCTGGTAATGTTGCTCAGTGGTTCAAATCCTGCCAGTAACAGGAAATCCGGACGATAACCGGCACGGTCAATAACTTTTTCAACTTCAAGAGTCCACAGATCCCGGAGTTGATTACGGCGGGCATTTAGCAAACCGATTCCTGTTTCGCCATGTACTTTATAATATTCAAAAATATCATAAGAAAGCACTTCACAATTAAATTTTTTGCCGATTTCAAATGCACGGCAGCGGTCGGGACGATCAGTGAACAAGGCACTTACTTCAAAGCCGCAATCACTTTTACGGCTGTATGCAAGGAGAGCTTCAGCGTTAGTGCCGGAGCCGCTCATAAAGATAACAGTTTTTTTCTTCATAGCTAAGTCTCATTTGAAAGAGCGGCTGTTTTTGCTGACCCAGGCTTTTGCCACTCCTTCCAGTAAAAAATCATCAAAATCATCATCCTGCTTCAAAATGCAGTTGCAGAAAGGACAATGCAGATATGATTCAACATCAACTGCATTTATTTCTTCTTTACACTCAGGACAGAACATCTGCAATTCACCACTTTCGGTGCTGCGCCGCAAGATTGGGGCTTTGCCTCTTACAGTTTCTTTTGTCATAATTCAACTTTCCAATCAGCGGGCATCTTTTGCAATTTCACGTACCTGGAAGAGTGCCATTGCCCAGAAACTGCATATAACAATATAAAGTAAAGTATATCCGAGGCTGTAGACCAGATATATCGGCGGTATTATACGGCCGAGCGCAACCGAGTCAGCCATCCAGAAATATTGCCAGTTGGGCAATACTGAATACAGAAAATTCGATAAAAAGTCCAGCACTATATTGCCTTTGGGTTCAGAAGGGTCAAAAAGATAGTTTGACATCAGTCCCGCAAAAAACATTATCGCACAAAGTACCAGATTGGCAACTACATCAAATTTGACTGCGAAAATCACTGCCAGAGTTCCCATGATGGCAACACTGAAAAATACCAGCACCATTGCTGAACTGACATTCGGCAATGAAACTTCAGGTTTTTCACAGAAAATACGGCAGATAATGGCGAGAACAGGCAATGCAACCAATGCCCCTTTGACTGTCATTTCTGAAAAAGAACTGTTGCGCCAGAAGTTCATGAAAAGTCCGAACATTGCAGCCAGAAATATCGCTACAAAAAATCCGACATACGTCCATGTGTTGAACCAGAACTGGTCACTGGCGGTGAATACTGATACAAAAGTTCCCATATTGCACAGAAAACAGAAAACTGCACCTGTAAAAATAATGCCGCAAATTTTGGCGCCGATAAAGACATATCTCGGTACCGGCTTGGACATCAGCAAAAGAACTGTTCCGTTACGCATCTCCCGGGCGACAGTATTACTTGCGCTCAAGGTCAGAATCAGCATGCCGCCGACCATCGTCGTTGCCAATGAACTGTCAATGACCATTTTGAGCTGTTGAAAAAACACGAACAAAGTCAACCCGGGAAGATTGCCGATAATGAAAAATGCACAATAGAGCATAATGAAAAAAATCGGTTCCCGGATGGACTCCAAAAAAGTATTTCTTGCAATTCTGAAAAATGACAGCATTTTTTACCTCATAAATTATGCCAAAGGTGCGACATCAGCCGGTTTGACATCTTTTTTTACTTCGGGTTCTGCATCAAAAGCCGGATATTCTTCAGGAGATTTTTTTGCGGGAGCTTTGGTTTCCGGAGCAGTTTTTGCAGGGGCTTCTTTTTTGACGGAAGAATCTTTTTTGGCGGGATCATCAGTCAGAGAGAGTTCATCGTCTGCTTTTTCCTCTTTCTTTTTGGGAATGAAAAGTCTGCCGGATTCAAGCTCAGCATTGAGTTTGCGGAAACTTTCGGGCAATCTGCTGAGATTGAGCATAGGAGCAACAGTATCAGCGGCAAGCTGCCAATTTTCAGCATTAATTACGACGACAGGAGCGATTTTACGGAATTCTTTGACATATTCCTGTGAAACATAACGTTCATTGCCGAGGACGATTATCTGTTTGGGAGAGATGATAGCCAGGATTTGAGCAAGATTTTTTTTGCTTACAAATTTGGGATTATTGCGTTTATATGGACAGAAATAAATATTTCCGTCATCATTGACCGGGAGCAGCAGGTAGGGCTGGCGGCTCTCAATCTGAATCAAATCGGCAATCAATCTCGGTTTTTCATAATTTACAGTGACAATGAGATTGACAATATCTCGTTTCGGACCGTGATAGCTCCATGGATTTGCACAGACAACTGAACAGATGACAGCGAAAACAAGAGAGGCAAAAATTTTTTTCTTCATAATAAAATTCCTTAAAAGTTAAAAGTATATTTGAACATGCTATAACATAACTCAAACTTTGCTCTTATCAAGAGCTGAAAAGCATTTTTTTACAAAAAAAAATGATTTTTTCGGTTTTAAGGCGGATAAAGAGTGATTTATTATATTTCAGCAGATAAATTTTGTTCAGGATTTCGCCTGAAGGTTCATTAAAATGACGGGACTGCTGCTTATATTTTTGGATATTTTGCAACAGTCCCGCTTGTATCTGATATGTATTTGTAATGCTGAACAGGCTTCAGTCGTTTTTTATGCCGTTCCAGGCGGCGGGCCGTCACCATCTTTGTATTTGCTGGCGACTTCAAAGCGTGTGATTGCGGGGAAGAAGTTCATTGAAATCATACCGGTTCTGCCGTTACGGTTTTTCTCAACGATAAAAAGCGCATCGACACTCTGATTTTCGGTCAGAACTTCTTTCGCCTTGTCGCGGTCACGGTGAAGGAATGCGACAATATCAGCATCCTGTTCGATAGCACCGGACTCACGGAGGTGATTGAGTTTAGGCAGCGGCGAAGCGTTGGGGGTGGTTTTATCCACGTCACGATTGAGCTGGGCAAGCACCAGAACAGGAATGTTCAAATCTTTGGCGATTTGTTTCAGTCCGCTGGAGATTTCTGCAACTTCCTGCTGGCGGTTGTCACTGCGTGCATCACCTTTCATCAACTGCAGATAGTCGATGACGACAACTTCGATGTTGTGCATTTTCTGCAAGCGGCGGCATTTGGCACGGAGTTCTGCAACGGAAATACCTGCAGTCGGGTCAATAAAAATTTTCGCCTTGCTGAAACGGGTGACAGCGTTTGTCAGGCGGGTGATATTGTTCATATCAAAAGTCTTGTTCCAGAAAACCGTTTCAGAAATGCGTGCTTCCGAGCAGAGAAAGCGGCGTGAGATCTGCGCCGCAGTCATTTCAAGACTGAAAAATGCGATACGGCGGGGTTTCTGCGGATCAAGAGCCATATTTCGTATAATATTAAGAGCGATAGCTGTTTTTCCGATTGACGGACGTGCAGCGAGGACGAACATTTCACCTTTTTTCAGACCGCCTGTAAGTTCATCAATGGCAGTATATCCGGTGCTTAACCCGACTTCAACATTTCCCTGGATCATGTCCTGTAAAGTGGCGAATTCGTCACGGATACTGTCTTTGATTTCAACGATGGAGGTTTTTGATTCGGAATCCCGGATGTTGTAAATATCGCTTTCGATTTCATCAACGAGCTGATGAATGGGAACTTCCGGATTTTCACAGCGGTGCAGTGAATCGGAACAGACCGAAATCATCTGCCGCAAGGTGAATGTGTCATAAAGAATTTTGCACCAGCCTTCGAGATTGACGGTGGTGGCAACTGCGGCGTAAAGTTCAGCGAGGAAGACTTCGCCGCCGATCTCGTCCAGACGTTTGGTATTGGCGAGATAATAAGCGAGAGAAACTGCATCAATATGTTCGTTTTTCTGCTTGTGCAAATCGAGAATGGCATTGAAAATAATGCGATGAGTTTGAGAAAAAAACACCTCGGAACGTGTTCCGAGATGTTCTATTGCAATATCAATGCACGCCGGTTCTTTCAGCATGGCGGAAAGAACCGAGCGCTCAACACTCAAATTATGCGGATATTTGATACCGGCGGCTGAATTATCAGCTGTTCCGGCGTTTTTTTTTTCCGCAAAAGTGCTGGTATTACTCATATTGAAATCCCCTGCGATTAAGCGCGGACAATAGTGAGTTTGAGTTCAGATTTGATGTCGTGATAAATTTTGATAACGACAGTGAATTCGCCCAGAGTTTTGATGGGGGTATCGATCTGGACTTTGGTGTATTCAACAGCGAAGCCTTCAGCATTGAGGCGTTCAGCGATGATACGGGGAGTGACAGAACCGAAAAGCTGATCGTCAGCAGCAGCCTGCATGGGGATCTCAAGATTGAGAGCGGCGATCTTGTTGGCGGTTTCGGTAGCAGCGGCGCGTTCAGCGGCACGTTTTGCTTCGATTTTTTCTTTGCGGGCAGCGAGAAGACGGAGGGTTCCGGGAGTTGCTTTGGCAGCAAGACCGCGGGGAAGGAGGTAGTTTCTGGCATAACCGGGAGCGACTTGGACAGTTTCACCGGCAAGGCCGAGGTTTTCGACGTCTTCGAGCATAATGAGTTCAATATTTTTAGCCATAGTAGTAAACTCTCCTGTAATTAGTAGACCAAAGCAACAATGCGGGCACGTTTGATAGCAGTTGCGAGCATCTTCTGGTGGTCGAGGCAGTTTCCGGTAATGCGGCGGGGCATGATTTTGCCTTTTTCGGTCTGGAATTTTGCCAAAGTTTCAGCGTCTTTGAAATCGATGTAGTTAACTCTGGCTTCGCAAAAGCGGCAGCTTTTGGGTTTTGCAGCTTGTCTTCTGCGGCTGATTCTTTTCTGCATTTTATTGATTCCTTTCAAATCTATAAATTATTTCTTAAAAAATATGATTCAGTGTTAAAACGGTACAATGTCATCAATGCCGTCGGAAGGATTGAATGCCTCTTCCGGCATGGGGGGCATCGGGGGGGCGGCAGGTTTGCTGTAATTACTGTTGGCGTTATTATTGTAATTGTTGTAGCGGTTGTTATTGTAATTTGAGCGGGGAGCATTGCCGTTGTTTGCACCGTAGGAATTGTTGTTGCCATAAGGTGCGTTGTTGTAGGAGTTATCTGCATCGGGGGAATCGTTGCGGCGGGGGGAACCTACGAACTGAACTCTCTCTGCAAGGACGCGCAAGCGTGAACGTTTGCCGCCGCCGTTGCGGTCTTCCCACTGGTCAAACTGAAGTCTGCCTTCGATGAGAGCGGGAGAACCTTTGCTGAGATACTGCTTGCAGTTTTCCGCCTGTTTGCTCCAAACGACGATATCGACGAAACAAACTTCGTCCTGTTCAGCTCCGTTGGCTGAGAAACGACGGCTGACGGCGATACCGAATTCACATACGGCAGAGCCGGAGGGCGTATATCTCAAATCGGGATCTCTGGTAAGATTGCCCAGCAAAAAAACTTTGTTCAGCGAAGCCATTTGATATCTCCTTTCAAATTAACACTGGAGTTGAAGTAAATTACTGTTCTTCAACAACTTTCAAACTGCGGATTTCAGCGGGACGTTCATCAACGATGATCATATTTCTGAGAACGCGTTCATCAAGCATGTATTTTTCTTTGATTTCGATGACTTTGAGGGGATCGAGTTCAAAGAAGAGATTCAAGTAGATACCGCCTTTGCGTTTTTTGATCTCGTATGAGAACTGTTTTCTGCCCATAGCGATAACTTCATTGACTTTACCGCCGATACTTTCGATGAATTCGACCAATTCTTTGCTGTAGGCTTTGCCGTCATCATCGACCTTACGAATGTCCAAAATGAACACAGCTTCGTATTTTTTCAAAATAAAACCTCCGGTTTCTGGTTTATTATTCATTGTTTTTTGTACTTTCACTCAAATCAAGAGCATTGCAACGATTCATGACAACTGAAGCGGGAGCTTTCAGAAGTTCGATGACCGCATCTGCGGCGCAATCGATCATTTCATTCAGCAAGCCTTTTTCCTCTTCTTTGAATTCGCCGAGGACATAGTCAACAACATTTCTGTCTCTGCCTATGCCTATGCGCATTCTCAGAAAATCCTGCTGATTGCCGAGCATTTCTATGATTGAATTGATCCCGTTGTGACCTCCGGAGGAGCCGCCTTTGCGTATTCTCATACGTCCGAGCGGAAGATCAAGTTCATCATGCACGACCAGGAGATTGCTTTTGTCAAGCTTCTCTCTGTTCATCAGCGCTGCCACTGCGTTGCCGCTCAAGTTCATAAACGTTTGCGGCTTTGCGAAAATCACTGACTTTCCCTTGTACTTGAGTTTGTAAAAGATACTGTTGCATCCGTTTTCGCTGACAGATGCACCGTTGAGCTTCTCCAATACTTTGTCGATGACCATGAAACCGATATTATGGCGGGTATTTTCATACTCTCTGCCGGGGTTTCCCAGTCCTGCGACCAGCACTATGCTTGAAGAATGCTCATTCATAAAATCAGCAGCTTATGCTTCGATAGCATTGAAGTCGATGTGGACAACGTAATCTTTGAGATAGTTGCGCTGGACTTCTTTGACTACAGCGTTGGTTTTTTTGGAACCTTCGACCAATGTGACGACTTCAAAGTCGTGATTGGCGAGAGCAGCCCAGTCACCTTCCTTGACAAAAATAGCCTGTGCTTCCTGACCTTTGCTGTAAACAACGGCAGGGATCAGACCGGCTTTGCGGGAACGACGGGCGTTGCCTTTACCGAAAACATTTCTGCTTTCCACGTTCAATTCATAACCTTGTGTACTCATGAAATTCCTTTCGTTCTGAACTTGTGTGATGGTGGTTAATGTTTAATATAAAAAAGTGTAGAAACAGATTTGCCGTCATGGATTCGGCGGATAGCCTCACCCAGCAGCGGTGCTACACTTACTACTTTCAATTTGCCGCCCAAATCGTCCGGCTGGGGAACTGCATCAGTTGTGATGAGTTGTTCGATTTCGGGGGTTGAGAGAAGTTTTTCTTTGCCTTTATCGCCGAGCATGCAGTGAGAGATGGCGCAATAAATCTTTTTGGCACCTTTTTCTTTCAGAATCTTGGCTGCGGCGCAGAGTGTACCTGCGGTACTGGTCAAATCGTCAGTGATGACACAAACTTTGTCTTTGACATCGCCGACGAGATGGCTGGATGCAACGGTGGTGGCATTGATGCGGCGTTTGGCAACAACAGCAAAACCGCCTTCAAGCATATCGCAGTAGTACATTGCCATTTTGGCTGAACCTGAATCGGGAGCAACAACAACAGGATCGGGACCGAGGATCTCTTTCAGAACCGGAACCAGTACCGGTCGGGCATAAAGGTGATCCATCGGAATATCAAAAAAGCCCTGAATCTGCTGTGAATGCAAATCCATGGTGATCAAACGGTCTGCACCTGCAGTGGTGATCATGTTTGCAACCAGCTTGGCTGAAATCGGAACTCTGGGTTTGTCTTTGCGATCCTGACGCGCATAACCGAAATAGGGCAGAACAGCAGTGATTCTGGCTGCAGAAGCACGGCGTGCAGCATCGATCATGATAAGCATTTCCATCAGATTGTCATTGACCGGAGCGCAAGTCGGCTGAATGATAAAGACGTCGGCAGTACGGACGTTTTCTTCAAATTGACAAAAGTTTTCTCCGTCGGGGAAACGGGTGAGATGCACTTTGCCGAGAGAAAGCCCCAAGTAGTCGGCAATGGCCTGCGACAACTCCGGATTGGCGGAGCCGGAATAGACACAAATGTGCGATGACGTTTTCATTTAATCCACTTTCCTGCTTTAAACGTTAATTCAAAAAACTTTAATTTCGCATCATGGATGAAACATCAAATCCGACAGGAAGGGCAGAGACGCCGCAAGCGGAGTCATAACACCTTATGGGGTAGCACTTTATGTGTTAATAAGTGCTGTCCGTATTTTTATTTTCTGTACGGGACGTTCAATTCATTTTGCAGAATTAAGGTTTTCAAAGTTGTATAATATAGCACACTTTTTTAAAAATGCAAATAAAATTTCGTTGAGTGGGGAGCCGTCCGGAACCGCTGACGATGATAAAAATAAACGCACGTACTTTTTTCAGTATCGTGCGTTTATTGTATCAAACAGAAGAATGTATATTCAATATAACAAACTTGTATTTGTTTTATCAGGGCCTGCCCGTTGTATCCGTTCTGTTTATCAGAGGAAATTAGCAAGACCGTTGGCTTTGTCGTTGAGGTATGTGCCGTCCGGTTTGACCAATCTCGGAGTAACGAAAATGAGAAGGTTTTTCTTTTCGCTGGTTCTGGTACGGGATTGGAAAAGACGTCCGATCAACGGAATATCTCCCAACAGCGGAACTTTGTCTTTACGTTCGGAGACATTATCTTCGATGATACCGCCGATGACCAGAGTTTCTCCGTCACGGACAGTAACGTTGGTATTGAAAGTACGGCGGGCGATATTCGGAGTTCTCATGCTGTTAGGAGCGCCGTCTTCGGTTGTCCCGTTGTATTCGGTCCAGCCTACGAGAGATGAGACGGTCGGAGCCAACTGCAAGTTGATATATTCCCCGTCTTTTTCGATGGTCGGAGTAACGCCGAAAGTGATACCCAAAGGTTCAGGTTCGCTTTCAAAGTTCGGGAACGGTCCGACATAAGTATAGGTCATATCGCCGTTTTCTGCCTGATTTTGTTCAATTTCAGGTTCATCGTAATCTTCGACGAAGTAGGTGTTGGTGACAAGTTTGATGTCTACGCGTTCG
Source organism: Lentisphaeria bacterium (assembly GCA_017505415.1). Classification (GTDB taxonomy): domain Bacteria; phylum Verrucomicrobiota; class Lentisphaeria; order Victivallales; family Victivallaceae; genus RGIG5270. The sequence goes on from JAFVPG010000087.1 coordinate 11,149, forward strand.
CCGGGCAATGTTGTGACTCTGGGAGAGGCAAGAACATCTTTGCCGGTCAGGTCGTCCAATGCTTTTATATCAACGCCGAGTGCAAATTCACCCATATTGAAGTCTGCATGAGCAGTCGGACTGGTTCCATCGGCATTTCCGACAGGGCGCAACTGATTTTTGGTACTGAAATCGGAGAATGCTTTATCGGTGGTCGAGTTGTCTCTGAGAGTACAAGGAAGAAAAACAAGTAAAACAAAAAAATGCACAAAACTACTGAAAAC
>JAFVPG010000088.1 GCA_017505415.1 Lentisphaeria bacterium
ATTTCAGGCTTTTTTGCATCCGGAGCATTATAATTTCTGCGAAGACAATGCCGATATGATCGCATACGCAGAGAACTCCATCCGCAAGAATTTCACTCTCCGTGAGGAAATCGAACAAATCAAAAAACTGACTACTGAAAACAGTACAATGCCGATTTCTGAACTCGCCGCAAAACTCGGCCGCAGTGTCGGCACCATCCGCCGAAGAATTGCCATTGCCAATCTTCCGGATGAATGGCTCGCCAAACTCGATGATCCTGATATCCGTCTCGACCGCATGGAAGAACTTGCTGCGCTCCCTGAAGAAGAGAGAAAGTATGTATATGAATGCGATTTAAAAAAAGATAAAAAACTGGATCAGTTCGAACTCTCAATCGCTGAGCCGTGGGATGATGACTGCAAAAATTGTGAACACAACACTGCATGCGGCCGTCTTTTTGCCGAAGAAGCATTATGTTTGAGCAAAACTTGTTATTTCAAGAAGTATAAAGCGGCGATAGAAAAAGAGATTGCTGCTGCAAATGCAGAGAACCGGCATCTGGTCATTGCGTTAAAAGGTTTTCCGTGGAATTTTCTTAAATTGAAAGTCGGCAGGGAATTTTCTTTTTACAATGATTTTGCATTGCATGATTATCAAAAAGGCTCCGTAAAGTGCGATATCATGGTCTGTATTGCGGGTAAAGCTCCTGAGGTTATATCCAAAAAGGTATCGCAGCATTTTATTGAAGATTATTCCATTTACCACCCCGCAGATCTGGAAGCGGATTTGACTGCAAAAAAGAATAAACTTAAAGACAAGCTGCTAAAAATCAGCAACAAACGCGATGATCAAATATTTAAATGCACGATTGAATATTTCAAGAAGAGTGAAAGTTATGACGATCCTGCCGCCTTTGCTGAATTTCTCAACTCTGACGGCAAACTCCGTGAACGTTTGCTCGAAAAAGCATGGGATTTCTTCACCAAAGGCTATTCTCATTTGCCGATTTACACGGATACGATAACATCGGTTGATACGCTGACCCCTGACGACATTAAACGGATCTTTGACCGTGATATTTTCGGCGTTCGTGACAACTACAAAATGACTCAGGTTATGAGCTCCTACGGCATCGACTATCAGAAATATATCGACAAGGTGATTGCATTGCTCCCGCCTGATGATGACAGCAAAGAGGTCAAGGCTCAAATCAAGGAAATCGAAAAGCAGCTCAAGGCTCTCAAACCGAAAAGAGCAATGAAGAAAAAGGCGTAAATCATGGAAATTAAAATTGTTCCCTGCGGTGATTTTTTCTGAAAATATCGTCAATGGAATTATCGCTCTCGTCAAATTTATGCACAGCCGTGAAGATAAAACCGAAAAATAATTGAAAGGAAAAATAAAATGTCAGTTCTCTCAATAATTCAATCAAAACTTAACGCTCCCAAAAATCAATACAACTCTTTCGGAAAATACAATTACCGCTCCTGCGAAGATATTCTGCTGGCTCTCAAACCGCTACTGGCTGAACATCAGGCGACAATTCTGCTCTCGGATGAAGTTGTCGCAATCGGCAATTCTCTCTTTCTCAAAGCAACAGCAACTCTCAAATGCGGTGATGAGATTGAGACAGCCTCTGCTTTTGCAAAGCATCCGCTTGAGAAAAAAGGCATGGACGACTCCCAGATTACCGGTGCGGCTTCAAGCTACGCCCGCAAATACGCACTCAACGGACTTTTCGCCATCGATGACAACAAGGACCCGGATGCGACAAATCAGCATGGACAGAATACTCCGCAGAAAATACAGCGCACACAGCCGCAAGTACAGCAGACTGCACCTGCAGCTCCGCCCGCTGACCCGATTGATACAATGCTCAAATATCTCGGGGCATTCAATGTCACAAAAGATATGATTGAGAAATATTTTAATTGTCCGATTACGGCTCTCGCTCAACAGCAAATCGCTACTCTCCGTGCCGCTTCAAAACATTTGAAAGCCGGTGAAAACTTCGCCAATGCCATATTAATGGCAGGCAACGGTACTGAAAACAACTGAAAGGTAAATAATATGAAATTCACAAACACTCACAATACTCCGGAACATATTTTCAACTGGCTCACGGTTGATGAATACGACCATCAGGCGGACACTCTTTCCGCAACAACACTTATTTCGTCACCCCGAATTTGGGCGTTAAAACAAATCCACGCCGATGAACTCGTCCGTGACTGTACCGATATGCTCAAAATCCGCCTCGGTACTGCCATACATGACAGTCTTGAAAAAAACGGTGCATTCTCCGGGGACGGTTTCAAAGAAAAACGCTTTTTCGTTGATTTCAACAATTTCCGTATCACCGGCAAAATGGATATGGTTTTTAACGGCGTTATCCGTGACATCAAATCAACATCGGTTTGGAAATATGTGCAGAAGGATTTTGACGATTACATCAAGCAGTTATCAATCTACAAATGGATATTGCACAAAAACGGTATTGAGACTGCCGCTTATGCTTTTATCGATTTCTTTTTCACTGACTGGAAAAAGTCTGACGCTCTCAAAAGCAGAGATTATCCGCAAATACTCTACAAAGAACAGAAAATTATTCTCTGGGATGTACAGAAAACGGAAGAATATATCTCTGACCGGCTCGAAAAATTCGCTTTTGCCCGTCTGGAACTTCCGCTCTGTTCCCGTGAGGAACTCTGGCAGACGGATGATATTTATGCCGTCATGAAACACGGTGCCGCCCGCGCCACAAAGTGTTTTAACAATGCCGCTGATGCCGAAGCCTTCGCCGCTGAAAAGGGTCTCGAAGTCGTCAAACGCCCCGGCAAAGCAAAGCACTGTTCATACTGTGACTGTTGTCAATTCTGCGACCAGTACAAAGAACTCAAGGAAGCAGGGCTTATAGAAGGGGAATCTTGAAAGAGGGAACCCCTTTTTTCTTGATTAAAAGAGGGGTTGTCCAACCCCGTTTTGCAACGCTGACGCGTGAGCAATGCCGCTAATTTGAGGATCGCAAATGCGATAGCAAATCAAAAGGCGGGTGGAACGCCCCCTCTCTCAAACTCACTCCTTCCCCAAAAAAGAAAAGTGTATCCGGGGAATGTGTAGAGCAATATGATTTCTCGAAAAATGAACAATAGGATATGAAAAAATGAACAATAAAATTACGGCGGCATTTGTTCAGGACGATTTGACATTGAAATTTGACAATATCGTACATCTGAAACAAATGCTGCTTGAATTCAAAGGCAAATGGATCCGCGTGCAGTTCTCCAATCTCCGTAAAACACGCTCCAATGATCAGAACCGCTACTATTGGGGCGTAGTGGTCCGCATGATTGCGGATCACTGCGGATATTACGGAGCGGAAGAACTTGACGCCTTGCACGAAGAACTCAAAAAAATTATTCTGCCGTGTCACGGAAAATTCAATCTTCCCGCATCAACCGCAAAAATGAACACTGAAGAATTCTCCGACTATGTCGAAAAAGTCCGCATTTATGCCGCTGAAAATTTGGGATTGTATATCCCTGATCCGCAGGAGGAAGCTCAGGAAAGAGGGAAAAAACTTTTTTCTTGATTAAAAGAAAAAAAGCTTTTTCCCCTCTCTCCTGAAACCTCACACCTCTTTTCAAAAAAGAAAAGTGCATTTTCAAAAAAATACACAGCAAAAAATATAAAAAATAAAGGTTTTGATTATGGCATCGTTTAACAAAGTTATTTTACTCGGAAATCTGACGAAAGACCCGGAACTCAGATTTACTCAATCAAGTCAGGCGATTGCGAAATTCACACTGGCGACAAACCGCCGCTACATGCAGAACGGCAGAGAGATGAACGAAAGTTGCTTTGTCGATATTACTGTCTGGGGCAAACAGGCGGAAAACTGCAAGCAGTATCTCGTCAAAGGTTCATCCGCTCTCATTGAGGGCAGACTTATTCAGGAAACATGGGAAGACCGAAACGGCGGTGGAATGCGGTCAAAAATTGCGATTTGTGCCGAAAAGGTGCAGTTTGTGGGGAGCCGCGACAATTCGCAGCAACAGCCTCCTCCGGTACAAAATCAGGGTAATTACAATCAAGGTGCAAGCGCGTATCCGCCGGATGAAACGCCGATCCCCGATGACATTGATGATATTTGCCCCTTCTGAAGAATTAAGAATTAAGAATGAAGAATTGAGGATTTTATGAACGACACAGAGATCATCAATGACAGAGTTTCTTTTTTCTATTCCTTTTTTCAATTTGCAGAAACGCTAAAAACAAAGGATCTGCGATGCAGTTATTATGATATGGTTTTCCGTTATGCCTTTTTCGGCGAACAGCCGACAGCAGATGACAGTTTTTTGTACGGAGCTTTTCTTTTAATTAAACCGAATATTGATGCAAATATCAAACGGACAATTTGTGGTGCTGCCGCCGGGAAAAAAAGTACCAAAAAAAAGGAAGAGGATAAGGAATTGGATAAAGGAATTAAGAATAAGGATAAAGGAATAGGAATAAGGAATAATCAGTTACAAGATACCTCGGAAGGTACCTCGGAAGGTACCTTAAAAGGTTATCCGCAAACAGTTGAAGATGTTATAAAATTGGCAGAAAATAACTGTATTTTGTTTCCGAAGGAAGAGGCTGAACGGTATTTGAATTATAGAAAATCCACTGACTGGAAGAAGAAAACAGGTCAGCAGATCACCGTCGGCGGTATTGTTTCTGATATGAAATTATGGCTTATGCGTTCAAAGCAATTCAATGCCGATATGCAGCAAACTCCTGATACATCCGATGATGAGTGTATCAGTGATGAACAGTATGAAGCAGAGATGAGCCGCAAGCGCAACAGCCGCTCGCCGTCGATGCTGGAGGAAAGAACATGAATCAAATTTTACCAAAAGTACAGGAGATTGAAGAAAAAGTTATTTCCGCTTTTCTCCGGCCGGAAAACACACGCCGCATCATTGAACTCGGCGTAAAAAAGGAGATGTTTACGGATCCCGTATTCATTGAGATTTTTGACGCCGGTGTTCATTTGATACGCAGCGGTGTTGAACTGGATGTGGTTATACTCGCTCAATATCTCTCAAATAAAAAGTCTGATATTGATACACTCAAATTGGCAGAACTGCACTACTCCGCTGTAACCTTTGTAAACCTGAAACAATGGGTTCAGCAACTGCGAGAATTTTACGGCCGAAGACAGCTGATGGTTAATTTGGCAAATCTCGGTATGGATTTTGCCAATCCGCAGAAAGTAGCCGCAGAGGTTTTTCAAAATTTGCAGAAAGTTTGTTTGCAGAATGAGGATTATCTCAAAATGCAGGGCAATTTGCCGACCACAGAACAGGCGGACCGTTATCTGGAATCACTCAACCGGCTGCAGAATCCACGCAACAATGAATCAGGGATCATAGTCCACTGGGGCATTGACGGAATTGATGAACTCTGTCCGCTGCAACGGCGGCAGATATTTGTTCTCGGCGCAGGAGTGAACACCGGCAAGACAAGATTTGCGTTGTCTGACCTTGCCGGTACTCTTATGCAGGATAAACCGTCGCCTAAAGTGATTTTCTCAAAGGAAAATCCGAACCGTGTCATTTGGGACGGTCTCGTTTCCATTATCAGCGGCGTTTCTGCCTACAATCTCAATGTCACAAACGGTCTCAATAATGAGCAGTTTGCAGAGGTCCGCAAAGCGGTTGATTTTCTCAAGAAAAAAGCGGATTATTTTCGGCTCTACGGAAAAGGTGAGTATAAGCCTACACCGTCAGGTATCATCGAAAAGGTACATCATGTTTTTGATTATACCAACGGCAAGCTGGCGGATGTCTGGGTGGATTACATTCAGAATCACCAGCCCGATGGCAAGGCTTTTTCCGCAGTCGAAAAGGTGGAAAAATTCATTCAAGAACTGTCTGACGGCATCGGCGAATATCCTATTGCATTGAAATTGTTGTCGCAGCTCAACCGCGATAAATCCAGAGGAAATAACCGGCTCACGGTCAATGACCTTAAAGGTTCCTCCGCTATTGAGCAGGAGGCGGATTATATCGCTTTTCTCCAACAAACAGAAAAGACGGAGGCAGATGTTTTCGGCATTGATTTCTATGCCGTTAAAACACGCTCCGGAGCCAGCCGCTGGAATAAAAAAATAGTCTTTGACAAAAATATCGGAAAAATGTCAAGGATTCTTGGAAAATATGAACAACTATAAAAAAGGTTTGAAAAATGAAAAATTGCAACAACTCAAATATGAGTAATGACAGCTTTAAGTTTCGGGTGTGGAATAAATTAGGTAAATATTATGAGCCAGAAGAATACTTAAAACTGACACAAGACGGTTATCTCCGCCTCTACCATGACAGTATCAAATTTCCCTTATTCGGTACTGAATCAGAACACATCGTAGAGCGATGCACCGGACTGAAAGATGTGAACGGAAAGCTGATTTTTGAGGGGGATGTGGTCAATATGTACATCCCTTGCGAAGATAATTACCGCAAATGCGTTGTCCAGTATGTTATTGATGAGGGAACGGCTCAATGGCTCGCGGTTTATCTCGAAGGCAAGCGGCATCATATGTCATTGGGAATTGCATACGATATTACAGCAGAATACCTTGACGGTAAATACTGCACTGTCATCGGCAATATTCACGATGAGCAATTTCGTGAGGTCACGAAAATGGTCGAAAATGGAGAATAAAGAAAATGAGTACAACAACTTTGATTAAGGAGCTTAAGGAGGCGGGCGAGGATTACGAACTCTACCCGACCAGCCCCGAAATGATTAAGGCGATATGGGAACACCGCCGCAAGCCGTACAGCGACGGTTCAGGCTATAATGTGAAAAGTTTTGGAAAGGTGCTTGATATCGGGTGCGGAACTGAAAACTTCAAAAAGTATGTCGATGAGTTCAATAAGCCGTTTATCAAATGTGACGAAGACGGCAGAGTTCGTAGTAATTCCGACGCTGCAAATATCCATGATTACTATGTCATTGAGAAAAGCAAAATCCTGATTGATAAACTCGCCCCCGAAACAATCGTGCTGGGGACTGACTTTCAGCAGACTACGCTGATTGATAAGCCCGTCGATACTATTTTCTGCAACCCGCCGTATTCTGAATACGAAGACTGGACGGTCAAGATTATTAAGGAAAGTGTCTGCAAAGACATTTATCTGATTATCCCCCAGCGTTGGAAAAACAGCGAGAAAATCAATATCGCCCTGCAAAAGTACATCACCACACCATATTGCCGCTATCGGGACACTTTCGACGATTTGGAAAAGGTAACAGTCCTCGGCAGTTTTGACTTTATGGACGCTGAACGCTCCGCACGGGCGAAAGTTGATGTAATTTATATCAACAAATCCGACACCCGCAAGGAAAGCGCATTTGATACCTTTTTCGATGAAGTTTTCGGCATGGAGGACAAAAAGGGAGTAAACCGCTTTAAGGAAGAACAGGAAAAAATCAATACTGAACTTTCCACAGGCAAAAACAAGATTGAAATTCTCTGCGACGGGTACACCGCCGCCCAGCAACAACTGTTTGAACATTTTCAGGTGATAACAAATCTTGACGCTGATATTCTCGATACAATCGGTATTCAGAAAGATAAGGTAAAATCCGCTTTGCAAAGCAAGATTGAGGGCTTGAAAAATGTTTACTGGAACGCCGCCTTTGATTGCCTCGAAGAAATAACCAGCCGCCTGACTTCAAAATCAAGAGGTGAATTATTGAGCTGTTTTGAAGGGTTGAAAAGCGTTGATTTCAACGCCCCGAATATTTACGCTCTGATCGTTTGGGTGATAAAGAACTCAAATCAATATTTCACTTCGCAAATGCTTGATTTCTTCTTTGCATTATCCTCTCCCGAAAATGTCCGTAATTACAAATCAAATAAGCGGGTATTTGAACATGACGGCTGGGGTTATCGCAACAAAAAGCATGACCATTACACGCTTGATTATCGGATTATCTGTACTCAATACGCCTTGCCGGGAGAAAGAAATAATTATTACTATGACAGACAACTTGAGCGTGAAATGCGGCACAAAATTTCAGATATTTGCACCGTTGCCAATAACCTCGGATTTCCGCACGGATATATTGACTTCCCGCCAGCATACGGAAAAAAGGGCATTGTATATATGGCAGACGATAAAACCGTGTTGTTTGAGTTCAAATGCTATTTCAACAACAATGTGCATATCAAACTCAATAAAGAGTTTATCAAAGCCCTGAATGTTGTTGTTGCAAAAGAATTAGGCTGGATTCACAGCAAACAGGACATTGCAAAAGAGTTCACCGATGAAATGGCAGCAGGAGCGGAAAAGTATTTTGACAACACCGTCAAACTTGAATTTAACAATATACCGCTCCTGACAGCGGCAGAAAACATTTAACAAAGAAAGGACTGATTATGAAAACAGTAATAATCAGCATAAAGCCTAAATATGTAAAAAAGATTTTTTTAGGCGAAAAGAAATATGAATTCAGGAAATGTAATATAGATTCAAATTTATTCTTTATTTACGAAACAGCCCCCGTTAGTGCGGTTGTTGGATATGCTTTAACAGGAAAATTTATATCTACTGTTAATAAGATGTGGGAATACTTAAACCGTTATGCTGGAATTTCAGAAAGTGATTTTTATCTGTACTATAAAGATAAAAGAATTGCTTATGCTTACGAAATTAAACAAGTGTATAAATTTGCAAAGCCAATTCCTCTGGAACATTTCGGCTTAAAACGACCGCCACAGTCATTTTGCTATTTGAAAAGGAGAAAATAATGAACAATAAAGAAACAAAAACCTGCGGTGAGTGCCGCTATCACAAAAACAATCGGTGTATGTTGCCTTGCTATGCAATGAATCATTGGGCAGAAAACCCTGCTTGCCATCATTTTGAGGGGAAGATACCGCCTACCAAAGGCGACAAGATACGGCAGATGTCGGATGAGGAGTTGGCAGAGAAGTTGGTGTATTCCGAATGGATTGAAGCATTTGATAAACAGCTACTGGTATGGCACTCAACAGTATTGCCTTTTTCCCAACATTTCCTTTCACGCCCCGAAGCCATCGCCGCAACGGTGGCAGAGTTTAAAAAAGGAGTGGAAAAAGGATGAAAGTATATAAAGGTATCCCTCTGATACATTTCCGTATCGGGCAGACCGTAACCGTCATGCCGTGGGAATATCACAGAGGGCAAGTTATCGGAATACATATCGACCACCGTAATTGTGTCTATTATGATGTTGAACTGACAGAGCCTTATAAAGCATATGTATATCGCAGGGCAAAATTTACGAAAGGACAATTATTATGACAGCGTATAAAGATTTTTGCTACTGTTCAAATGGACAATGCAGTCTTGCTAAACAATGCAAGAGATATGTTGATAACCATGTGTTTTCGCCGGGGGATGCAATTTGGCTTTCTTGTAACAAAGGCGGCAAAGAATGTACGATGTTTGTAAAAATGGATTATCCTCCCGACAACAATGTCGGGAGCATAAAAACGGATTTATGAAAATTGTAAAAAATGCATTAAAAAAATAAGGAAAAAATATGTTTGATTTTATTAAAAAATTGTTCGGAAAAAAAACAGGAAAACACATTGAACTTGCTCCGGAAGATATGGCGGCGGAACTTATCAGAACTGCCGTTGATGTCAGCACAAATACTGTGCATGATGTTTTCGTGCAGTACTCTCCGCATGTTCAATGGCTCTCTGTGCATATCTGGATTGACGGCTGGTTTGAAGGTGAAAAATTCCATAAAGAATTTATAATAAAAATTGGCGATCGCAAGGAATATGAAGATTGCATGGTTTATCTCGGCGAACTGAAAAATAATGGATTTTTTTGAGGAGGTTTTTATGACAGATGCTGCTGCTAAAATTTTGCTCGATTCCGCTCATCGTGACCTTGCAATCCGTAACCGTATGCACCGGCTGTTGATTGCAATTCAAAAAGACGGTTTGACCATCAATAACCGCAAGGAACTTGATGAAATTTTGACAATTCTGAAATAAGGTACAATATGAATGAAATTATCTCAAATATCAAATGCTGTCCCAAATGCGGAGAATACTGCACAAAAACAATCAGAAAATGTCCAAAATGCGGACACTCCTTTGGCAACGATATTTCTTCCGTCATGGACGATGCCAAGCTTGAACGCTCTGATCGCCTGGCACTGGGCAAAACGCTCCCGTTTGCACAAAAAACTTTCTGCAATATTCAGAAACTCCGCATCCGCATTACAAGAGGCTATCGCGGAACTCCGCTTGATTATGATAATCTCGTGGGTGGATGCAAGCCGCTCCGTGACGAAATCGCCCGCACACTCGGAATTGATGACGCTGAACACGGAGGAATTATCTGGGAATACTGCCAGCAAAAAGGTCAAATCAACAAAGTGGAAATATTCGCACAGAAAAGTTAAACGTTGAAAGATAAAAGTTGAAAGTTCGTCCTCGGGCAAAGCCCTGCGGGTGGAATTAAAATATATTATAAAAAAACACCTCCCGCAGTCCGTAAGGGCGAGGACTAAACTTTAAACATTGAACGTTGAACATTAAACCCAAAGAACGGAGTTTTTTATGAAAATATGTCAGATTTGCGGGAAAAAGCCCGCTGTAAGAAAATATTGTCCGGATTGCCGCATTATTGCAAACAGAATTGCCTGCCGGGAAAATAACCGTAAACATTCCAATGCGGCAATTAAATATTGTCAATCCTGCGGAGTGAAACTGAATTTTGAAGGTAATCGAAAATTTCGTTTCTGTCCTGAATGCAGAGCAAAAAGGCGTGAAAAAATCTCAACTCAGACAAAAAATGCCTTTCGCCTGATTCCTAATATCTATGGAGATTTCAGAGATGTTGAACGCTGGGTAAAAAGACAGCTTGCCGGTGTGGATTTATCAAAATATCTGCCGAAATAAAAAGAATATTAGAAAATTTTGCATTTTTTCTAATAAAATACTTGACTTTTCTAATTTTTGCAGTATATTATATTAGAAAACAGGAGATAATATGAAATACAAAATTGAAATCACCAGAAAAGCACTGAAACAGGCAGTAAAAATCCCGATGCAGTTCAAGGAAAAGATTTTTGCCGGGATCAAAAATCTGGAAGATTCTCAAACTTGGGGTGATGTTTTGAAACTGGTAAATCATCAATACGGATACCGCTTGAGAGTTGGAAATTACAGAGTACTTTTCAATGCGACAGAAGATTTGACTCTTGAAATCAACGACATCACTGTTGAAGAAATTAAAAAAAGAGATGAACGAACCTACTGAAAGGAGGTATCTCTATGTTTAAAAATATTCAGATAATCAATCAAAACGACAAACCGGCATTTGTTGTAATTCCTTTTGAAGAATTTCAAAAATGGACGGCGGAAAAAGGTGTCACAGAAAACATCTCCGATGATAAATTCCCGCTGGAAGTCGCCGAAATGCATGCGGTCAAAAATTACAGCTTGATTAAAGCATGGCGGATTTTTAAAGGAAAAACACAAAAAGAGATGGCAGACGCTCTCGGTATCACTCAAGGTGCTTTTTCTCAAATCGAAAAAAGTGCAACCAATCAGACGGAAACGCTGAATCGTGTAGCAAATGCTCTTGGAATATCAGCAGATTTGCTTGAACTTTGAGCCGCTGAAAAATAACTATTGACTTTGAGCCTTCGTGTAAAAAACGGAGGCTCTTTTTTTATGCCCAGAAAATCAAAATACAACACTCATGTTAAACCGCATCTGAAAGATATTGCAAAGTGGATTTCCGAAGGCGATACCGATGTACAGCTCGCTCAAAGGCTCGGTATTTCCGAAAGCACTTTTTATGAATACTGCGGAAAATATCCGGAGTTTTCGGAGGCTTTGTATTCAGCAAAAAATATCACTCGGTTTGAACAACTTGAAAGTACATTGTATCGCCGTGCAGTCGGATACATGGTAACGGAACGCAAGACGGTCAAAAAAACGTTCCTTTCAGGCGACATTGTGACTGAAGAAACCGAAAGTACACGGCATATTGCCCCTGATGTCGGAGCTTTGAAATTCATTCTTGTAAATCAATTCCCCGACAAATACCGCGACAAACAGGATATTGACATCTCAGGAAATATGACTGTAACTTTGGGTGCAGCAGAAAAAGGAGTATTATGATTACCAGACGAAAACATACTTTTTATGACGAAAATTTACAATACTGGGAACGTGTCAGAGATGCATATTCAGGAGGCTCGGAATACATACCGAAAGCGTTGATTAAACATGCGTCAGAATCAGACGTCGATTACAATGAACGTGTCAGTCGTGCTTATTACTTGAATTATCCGCGGCGGATTGCAAACCTCATTACACAATACTGTCTCCTATGAGAGACTATTTGTCAAGTCGTGTTTGCAAAAAAACGTTAAAAAAGTTGATAATCAGCGAAAGATGATTCCTAAAAGGTATGCTTTTGTCTTGCTCCTATTCGCGTTCTGTAATGCTTCTGCCGAAAGCGACGC
>JAFVPG010000089.1 GCA_017505415.1 Lentisphaeria bacterium
AGCGGCGACACCGTCACCCTGCTGGATATCAATAACAGCGTGCCCAAGTACATCTATGATGAGGACAACATCGCGCAGTACGGCTACAGCCTGACCGATACCTTCATGGGCTTCCACTGCGGCACTCCCCAGCCGAGAGTATGACGGAAATCATTATCAAATTCAACAACCTGAAACCCCATGAAATTCGGATGTTTTTCACGCCATTTTCTATACTCTTCCTGACCCGATGGAAGATAACCGTCGGCAGGCAGAGCAAAGTGAATGCTTGAATCATGACCGAGATACCAGTAGTGAAAAGTAACATCATCCGGCACATCAGCTGTTTTCTGAGCAACATTGAGATAAGCATTATTGAAAGACCAATCAAATTTGCCGAAGTCAACAAGAGTATTCTCTTTATTGATTTTCAAACGCAAAGCAGTTGTTTCAATATCACCGAGTGTATGTTCTGTTCGTTCAGCAGTATTATTTTTGACATCACAACCGTTTACCGGACGCCATGCGCCGTCATGCAGACTTTCAATTACGAAATCCCGTGCGATCCAGCCAGCGGCATTGCCGTTGCGGCAACCATGAAAAAGCACAGCTTTGGCAAGTTTGACCGGTTCTTTGAAGGTCAGAGTGATTTGAGCTTCCTGAGCTTTGTTGATTGAAGCTTCAGAAGCCTTTGCCGCACTGTCAAGCGAAGTATCATTATCTGCAACTTTGCCCAGATCGAGCAATTGGGGTGAACATTCGCCGGAAACAACAGCCAATGGAGCTATATTTTTTCCATTTACGTCAAAAATCTGAAATTCACGCAGTGCCGCGCACGAAGAATAAGCGCACAAACTTTTCCCCCACTGTGAAGGCTTGCGGTTATGTCCGGCATAAGGAAGAAACCAGCCGGGACTCCAGATACGGCGATGAGCTTTTCCCTGCATGATAAGTCCGTCTTTCAATGCCTCACGATCACTGATAAGAGAGAAAAAAGTTTTACCTTTCAACTGCGGCTGTTTCCAGCTTTCCGGAACTGAAACTGCCATTTTTACATTCAAAGTTTTTTGAGCGAAATTCAACGGAAGTTTAGGAATATCAAGTTTTTCCTTTTCGGATTTCCATGAATCAACCGTTCCGTCAGTATAAAAGACCTGACAGACATACTCTGCACCGGCAACATAAGAATTTTCAAAAACCAGATCGATACAACTCAAATTGCTGTGAGTAACACCGTTGAAATTATTTTTCGGATTTCTGCGGGCAGGAAAATCTGCTGAATCATAATACTGGATCATCCAGAAATTTTTCTTGACATCATCACCTGAAACCCAGCGTCCGCCGCCGCTGTGAGTAACGACGATTTCTTTAATCGTTTTGGCAGGATTGACACCGGTGATCTGAATATGAAAATCCGGCTTGCCGGAAGGACCGCTTTTCAAAGGTCCGACAAGGTCGGGAGTATTTTTGTAATTCACCCGGATACTGCGTTCGATTTTCTCAAGTTTCAACGTGATTTTGCGAAATTTAAGCGTTCCTTTTTGATTTGCACGATAGAGATAAATCTCATAATCCTGACCTTTTTTGAAAGTACCGGGAGCAAAATTAAAAGTCATTTTACCGTAATTTTCACGAGGCACACCTTTGAGCCAGGCAAGAGTCGAAATGCGGACAAGTTTGCCGTTTTCATTGCGGTAAAGCATAGCTCCAAGTGAAGACGGCGGCTGCCCTTCTGTCATGAGATCAAGTTCAAGAACGCCCTTTGCATTTTCTTCACCGGCAAAACGGATAATGGCAGCGACGTAATTTTTATTATTGACCTTGACAGGAATTCCATTCTCCTTCTGCACAGCACCTGCCACCGACACACCGGACGGCAATTCCCGGTCGAAAGTACAGTTCAGCTCAAGCGCACCTGCAATGTTGAAAAACAGACCAAATGCGGTAAGTAAAAATAATTTATACATAAAATATTGTCCTTATGCGCTGTATTATTTAGCAGCGGGAGCAGCAGTTTTGAAAAGGACACGTTTGAATTTCAAAGTTCCTTTCTGATTGGAACGATAGAAATAAATCTGATATTTCTGACCGGCTTTAAAAGTTCCGGGCTTGAAATTAAAAGTCAATTTTGTGTATTTATCAGTGGGAACTTTTCTCATCCAAGTCGGCATGGAAACAGTTTTAAGTTTGCCGTTTTCATTCTGGAAAAGGATGATTCCGAGCTGACCGGCGGGGTCTCCGGCGGATTTGAGTTCAAATTCCAGAGTGCCGCCAACACCTTCTTCACCGGCAAAGGGAATAATACCGACATAATAATTTTTGTCATTGACCAGAACAGAAGCTCCGTCTTCCTGCTGAACTGTTCCCTGAACAGAAACGCCTGCGGGCATTTTTTTATCAAAAGCCAAATCGATTTCAACAGCCTTGAGAGAAACACTCAAAACGACAACAGCAAGAATAGAAAAAATTTTGTTCATGATTATAAATCCTTATACTTTATTTATATAATTAATGTTAAAAAAATCTTGTTTTCAAATATTACCACCACGGCCATTTCCAGGCGGCTGATTCATCCATTATTTTGAAAAGAGAAACCTTTTTCATATCTGCGGCTTCAACGTGATTGTCCCACATAAGATAATTACATGTTTTATTATGCCGGAAGGCAGTTTCAATATTTACATCTTCTCTTGCCCATGCAATATTATAATTATTGTTCATTGCATCGGACATTTGAGCAATAGCAGAAGGACGGTCAAGTGTGCCGAGATTAAGAAGTCCCTGATACATCTGCCACGGCTGTTTATTAGCACCTTTTGAAGCCTGAGTACCGTAAGCATTAACATAAGTACCGCCTGCACGGTGGTCAACCATCCATGTAGTCATACCGAAATGAGTTGCAGGATACGAAGTATCAACTTCTTTGCCTGACGGACAGTAATAAATTGAATTGCGTTTGGGAGTACCGGCGGCACCTTTATGCGGTTCAGGAATATAATCAGTATTACTCAAAAATTGAAACCAAGTTTTCTTGGAACCGGTACCGAATTCTCTGTAACTGTCTCCGACTGCCCAGCTGTTATTGTCATCGGCATAAAAAATAGTGACCATGCCCGCCTGACGCATATTTGAAGCACAGGTTGAACGTCTGCCCATTTCTCTGGCACGATTCAATGCTGGAAGCAGCATTCCGGCAAGAATTGCGATGATTGCGATGACCACCAGAAGTTCAATCAATGTGAAGTAACTTCCGACAGCATACATTTTTTCATGTTGTTTGAGTTTGTTTTTCATTTTTATCCTTTCTTTTTTTAAAGTGATGGTTTATATTTTTTAGTTACCGGACCTATTGAATTAGTAAATATTACTTGCGGCATGATGAGAAGTTTTTTGTTCCTGACCAGAGGATTGTTTATTTTTTCCAGCAGAAAATCCAATGCAGCAGACACCGTCTCCTCCGGCATATCACATGTCGTCAGCGGCGGATTCAGCATCGTTACCCGCTTCAACGGAAAATTTTCCTCCTTGAAAAACTCTTTATAACGACGTATGTTGCCGTATCCTGCCACAGATACATCTTCCGGAATTCTGATTCCCAGCTGCCGGAAACGCTGATAAAAAGCCTCACAATAAACATCACTCGGTGTAACAACCGCCGTCGGACGATCCTTCATAGACAGAAAAAAATTCAAAACATCCTGCATCACAGCATCATGAGTCTCTTCTGATATTTTGCAAAAATGAAGCAGTTCCTCATCAAAATCCAAACCATTCAAAATATAACAGCGT
The DNA here is from genome assembly GCA_017505415.1 of Lentisphaeria bacterium. GTDB lineage: Bacteria > Verrucomicrobiota > Lentisphaeria > Victivallales > Victivallaceae > RGIG5270. The sequence continues at coordinate 3,769 of JAFVPG010000089.1, forward strand.
TTGATACGGTCAGCAATAAATCTGTCCTGAAACATCTGATCATCATCATAAAGATCCGGCGAAAAATAAAATATTCTCCGATGTCCCAATTCTTTCAATTTAGCAAAAACAGCAGAAATCCCCGCCACATCATCTTCCCCCACCGAAGTACACATTGCAGAATTATACCCGGAATGGATTATCACTGAAGGCAGTGACGGATGAAATTTATCAGGACAAACATTGTAGATAAGCCCGCATGGTTTTACAGAACGTACAGTTTTTTCAAGATTTGCCTCTTCACAAAGTACAAGATTTATTTCACGTTCCAAACAAACTTTTTGCAGCAGAAAATGAAAACTTGACTGATGCAGCTGATACTTGTCTGCAATCACATTAAGCACCGTCATCGCATCTTCAGAATGATATTGAGCCAGATAGCCATTCTGAATAAGATGCGCACGAACCATTCTGCGCAAAGGCTTATCTGCACGTTCCGGCTCTCGCAATATTCTGTAAACAGTAGACAGAGAAACATTGCATTCTGCTGCAATTTCACTCAATGTAAAAACTTTTTTCTGCTGTTTAAGATTCATTTCAACACCGTTTCCCACAAATTAATTTATAAAAATTATAGCATATTTTTTTAATTTTGTCAATATCTTTTTCATCAAATACAATAATTTCTGACAAAATTGACAAAGATTGACAAATTTTTACTTCACTGAAATTTTTCTGTTTTTTTATAAAATTGACTTGTAATTCTGCAACTGTGTGTTATATTTAAGACAAATAATAATTTAGAAACTAAATAATATAGCAGAATAAGGATTTTCCATGTATGAAAGCTGATAACTTTTTTGAAAACTATGCAAAACTTGAATGCTTATGGCAAAATTTTCTGTCAAAAAATCTTACCTGCAGCAGCAAAACCGCACTCGGCATGACTGCAATGCGGATTTGCTATTACATTACGCACAATCCGCATTGCGCCTTAAAAGAAATAGCATTGTCTTTGAATATTTCACTCGGTTCAGCCTCTCAGATGGTACAGACTATGACTCTGGGCGGACTTATTCAATGCAGTTCAAACAAAGATGACAAACGCCGCATTTCCCTCATTGCCCTGCCTGTTCTGCAGGATTTTTTCAAAAATATAGATATTTGAACAGGAAAAATCACAAAATTTAGTCTCCTCTAATTTGCATTTTATTTTTGCAGTGGTATATTATTTGCAAAGATAAAACAAACTCAAAAATTATGAGGCTTTTTATGAGTATTTTTACTTGTCTCCCGACAGGAGGTGACAGATGAAAAAACATTTCAGAGTCGCCCTTGCCGGTAATCCCAATTGCGGAAAAACTTCTATTTTCAATGCTCTCACAGGAGCAAGACAACATGTGGGCAACTACCCCGGGGTCACCGTCGAAAGCAAAACCGGAACATTCACTCTTGCAGATATGCAAATCGAACTCATCGACTTGCCGGGAGTCTATTCTTTAAGTTCATCATCCCCCGAAGAAGAGGTCGTTTTCTCTGAAATAACCAAACCTGGTATCGACCTCATAATCAACGTCATTGACTCAACTATCCCGCAACGCAGTCTCTATCTCACAACCCAGCTGGCAGAGCTGCATATTCCCATGCTGCTTACCTTCAATATGAGCGATGATGCCAAACGCAAAGGATTGAAATTCGATATTCCCAGACTGGAGAAATATTTCGGATCCCCCATCGTCCAGACTGTCGGCTGCAAAAGCGGCGGCACAGCTCCGCTTCTCAATAAACTTTCAGAAGTTCTCCACTCTCTCGATGAACACGGAGTACCCATGCTCTCTTACGGTGCGGATATTGACGATGCAATAAAAAATGTCGCCGGTAAAATCGACAGTTTGAACATCGAAAAATACAAACATGTTCCGTCACGTTTTTTCGCTATCAAACTTCTTGAACACGACAAAGCAATGCAGAAACTTACAGAATTTGCCCCTGTCTATGATGAAGTCGAAGAGCAAATCGAACATCTGCGCAAAAAACACGCTATTGAAGCAGACACTTTTATGGCTGACTGCCGGTATGCAATGCTTGCCGGTGCATGCCGCAACACCATCTCCATGACTCAGGAGAAACGCCGTGAAATATCAGACAAAATAGATTTGGTTATGACCAATAAATTTCTCGGTCTGCCGCTTTTTCTGCTCATTATTTACCTGACTTTTCTGCTGACATTCAACTGTGCAGAACCTTTTATGGCGTATATTGAAGCATTTTTCGGCTGGCTCAGCGACTTTATCAAATCGCTCTGGTCTCCTGATTTTCTTCCGTATTTCCGCAATCTGGTAACAGACGGAATTATCGGCGGGGTCGGCGGAGTCATCGTTTTTCTGCCGAACATTCTCTTTTTGTTCTTTGCCATTGCCATACTTGAAGATTCAGGGTATATGGCGCGTGCGGCATTTGTCATGGACGGAGTCATGCGGCGTTTCGGCTTGCAGGGGCGTTCATTCGTACCGCTGGTTCTGGGCTTTGGCTGTACAGTTCCCGCCATCATGGCTACACGCACCATTGAATCAGACCGTGACCGCAAAGTTACAATCATGGTGCTTCCATTGATGAGCTGCGGTGCGAGACTGCCGATTTATGCAATGATAATTCCGGCACTTTTTTCAAATCATCAGGCAACTGTAATGTGGCTGATTTATCTCATCGGAGTGATCGTCGCCCTTATTGCCGCCAGAGTCCTTAAACATACGATATTCAAAGGCGAAGGTGAAATTTACCTCATGGAACTCCCCCCATACCGCATGCCAACGCTGAAAAGCCTGCTCCTTCATATGTGGGACAGAGGCAGAATGTATCTGCAAAAAGCCGGAACAATTATCCTTTTCACCAGTATTCTTCTGTATATCTGCAATACTTTCCCGGTCAAAAAAGATTTTTCCGTCAATTATGACAATCAAATCGCGGCAATCGAAAGCAATGCAAATTTGAGCAAAGAAGAAAAAACACAGGCGATAACAACTATTGAAAATCAAAAACTTTCCGAAACAATGGAATACACAATTTCCGGACGTATCGGCAAATCTCTTGAAATAATCTTCAAACCTATCGGTTTTGACTGGAAAGTGACGACCGCCAGTATCAGCGCTCTTGCCGCCAAAGAAATTTTCGTATCCCAGCTGGGAATACTCTATGCTGAAGGCGAAGTTTCCGAGGAATCAATCCCGCTCCGCACCCATCTGCGGCAGAATTATACCCCGCTTCAGGGATTCTGCATCATGCTTTTCTGTCTGCTCTCAATTCCCTGCCTTGCCACACTGGCGATTACCAGACGTGAACTTAATTCATGGAAAATGGCAATTTTTGAAGCTGCAGGACTTTTTCTGCTGGCATATA
>JAFVPG010000090.1 GCA_017505415.1 Lentisphaeria bacterium
GCACACGGCATTATCGGCGCAGAACTTTTGCGGCAATACGGCAAAGCTAATAATATTGACCTTGAAATTTATGCATGCATTGCCGAAAGACACACCGGCAGCGGTTTGACTTGCGAAGATATAAAAAATCAGAATTTACCGTTGCCGCATCAGGATTTTCTGCCGAAAACAGAACTTGAAAAACTCATCTGCCTTGCTGATAAATTTTTCTCAAAATCAGGCGATATGCAGGAAAAAAATATTGAATCCGTCCGACACTCAATGGCAAAATTCGGAGATGAATCGCTCCGTCGTTTTGATGAACTCATGAAAATATTTTCATGACCTTTTGCGTGCCAGAGTCGGAGCGAAAATGCGTATCTGTTTTTCTTCTGCAGCAAGATATTTGGCAAAGGTTGTCTCATCTGCACAAACTGCAGCCGCTCCTTTTTCATAAAACAGTGCAATTTCGTCAATTATCCCGGAAGCTTTTTCCCGGTCTTTGTAAATATCGCCTGCCATTTTATCAGCTCTGATTTTCAATGCTTTCAAATAACGCGGGATCTCATTCCATAATGCACGTCGGCGCAGAAATCCGTCAGCAAAATAAAAATCAAGCTGATTTTCAATTTCATTTTTTGAAGTTTCACCATTACGGGTGCGGCGGCAGAAATGTTTGATATCATCTATCAGAGACGCACATAATTTGACCTGTTCGATTTCCTCAAGCAAACATTGATAAACATTTTCACGGATATTAACTTTATAAAGTTCCCATCGCGCAGAATTACGAATATCCCATGCCACATCAGCGACAGTTGCAGCGACAGCATTTTCGACGATATGAGACTTGTAATCTTTATAATCAATAAACATTCCGAGCAGTACATTTCTGTCAAAATCAACTGACCTCAACAAATTGCGGATCAACCCGTTATCTTCAAGGATAAACAACCGTACCACCCCCTGCAAATGCTGGATTTTTGCCTCATTTTCTTTAACAAAATAACGTATTGCCACTCCATCATTTTCATCAGTCAAAGCACCATAGCCTTTGTGATCAGGGCCAACAGAAATCTCAAGCGGCACATTTTGAAGCGGAAAAACCGTATATTTTTCCTGACGGCGGTCACTGCGGGTAAGCTGTCCGATGCGGCGCAAACGGTTTTCTGCAAGTTCACGGACTACACGGCGCACCCTGCCCCGTTCATCAAGAACAGCAATTTTCATTTGCAGGAACTCCGGCAGATCAACATTTTCCCAAACATCAGTATTGACGTCAAGTTCATGAAATTCCCGGAGATAATCACGCAAAACTTCCGCAAATGGCAAATCCCGCAAATGCGGATGTTCACGGTAATAAGTCATAAAAAGCTCTAAAGACTCATTGAAAGGCTGCAAACTCTTCCGTAATTCCTTGGGCATTGCACGCCAGAAACGCTCTGTTTTCTCCATTATATAACCTGGAACAAGATGTTCCAAATGTACTGCCGGAATCTCATTCAACTCCTTTTCCGGCACAAGAGCAGTAACTCCGTCATCATTTTCTCCCGGCTCAAATTTATAAATCAAACGCCAGCGGAAACTGCCCATGCGCCAATAAGATGGAAAATCCCCCTGCGGCACTTCAGGAGCATAAATTCCGAAATCAGAATGTCTTGAAGGTGTATAATCCTTTTTATCATTTTCATAATTCTGAAGGAGATTTTTTACACAAAAACAATTCTCCGGCAGAACTTTATCAAAATATTCACACAAAGTCGCTTCATCGACAAGCAAATCTTCCCGCCTCAAACATTTCTCCAATCGTCGCAATTCACGATATTTCTGCATATACTTATCGGTCCATGAACCATTATTTTCCACATTTCCGCGTGCCAAAGCCTCTTCAATAAAAATTTTGCGGCTCTCAAGTGGATTTATATTACCGTAATGCACACGTTTGCCGCTTTGAATGACATGTCGACCGAACGTCTGCTTTTCAACAGCGTACACAAAACCTTTTGCCGGATTGAAACTGACAGCAGAATAACTTTTTTTCAATAACTGCGGAGAAGTCAAAAGCAGATATTCAGGATTTATCTCTGCATTGAAGAGCGAATAAATGTTTTTGGTTTCAAGCAGATGAAAAAATAAAATCCATTCCGGTTTCTTCTTCAATTTTGCAAGTGATGACGACGGGAAACACTGAAATTTTCGTCCTTGCATATCTTCATATTCACGTTTTTCATCATTCCAATGTCCGAGGTTGCGCGGCAAACCGGCAAGCAGTGCAATATGGAAATTTTCACGGTCAAACTGCTCAAAATCAACTGCGCCGCGCAAATTTTTATCCTTGCCGATTGCATCCAGAGTCAATTCTTCAACCAGATTGCGCCAATCCCGCATGCGGCGGTAATTGAGATAATTTTCTTTACAGAAACGGCGCAAAGCTCCATTGCTTGAAGCATTTTTTTCCGTTTCACACCAAAGATTTATGACTGTGCTGAAATCAGAACTTTCATCTTTGAATTTTTTATGCGCAGCATCTGCCTGTGTCTGCTTGTCAAACGGCCGTTCCCGGGGGTCAACGATGGAAAGAAATGCACTGCATACAACAGCTTCGTCCAGAACTTTCCGTTTATTTCCTTCAATCAGAATCCGTCCGAGATGCGGATCAAGCGGAATTTCAGCCAATTCATAACCAACAGAAGTCAATTTGCCGTCTTTATCCAATGCGCCGATTTCCCGCAGCATGCGTTCTCCGGAACGAATTGCTCCGATATTCGGCTTGTCAAGCATGGGAAATTCACTTAAAGGCGGCAGATTAAGATACGCCATCTGCAAAATCACACCGCTCAATGAACTCCGCAAAATTTCCGGAGTAGTAAATTCAGCCGCACTCTCCCAGTCCTCTTCAGTATAAAGATGAAAACAAATCCCGTTGCTCAAACGTCCGCAACGCCCCCTCCTCTGCATAATGGCACTTTTGCTGACAAAAACAGTCGACAACTCCTGAATCCCGGTCGAACCATTATACGAACTCTGCCTGACAAGTCCGGAGTCAACCACATAACGGATATTCGGCAATGTCAACGATGTTTCTGCAACATTGGTTGCCAGAATCACACGCCGTTTACTGCTCCTGCGAAAAACTTTCTGCTGTTCCTGACCTGACAAACGTCCGTAAAGAGGCAGAATTTCCCAATTTTTACGCTCTTCAAGAGTATCAGATATTTCACGTATCTCACGCTCACCGGGCAGAAAAACAAGTACATCGCCTGAACTTTCCAGTTTTTCTATCTCATCAAGAGCCATATCTATCGAAGCAGCCAAATCCGCATCTTCTTCAGGCGGCAGGAAATAATCTTCGACCGGATAAAGCCGCCCTTCAATTTCAACAATTTTACTGTCCGGAAAAAATTCCGCAAGTTTCTCCGCTTCAAGAGTTGCAGAGGAAAGAATAAGTTTTAAATTGCGCCGTGTCAGCAGCAGATTCTTCAAATAGCCGAGCAAAAAATCAATATTCAAAGACCGTTCATGAACTTCGTCAACTATAATACAATCATATTCCAGTAACAGCTTGTCACTATTACTCTCTGCGAGCAAAGTTCCATCCGTCATGAATTTTACAACCGTATTGAAATTGCATTTCTCTTCAAAACGAACCTTACTGCCGACACCGTCTCCGAAATTCGTCCCCATCTCTACTGCAACACGTTCAGCAAGAGAACGAGCAGCAATACGGCGGGGCTGAGTGCAGCCAATGCGCCCTGTCCTGCCGAGCCCTGCTTCAATGGCGATTTTCGGAAGTTGAGTGGATTTACCGGAACCGGTCGAGCCGCAAACGATCACGCAAGAGTGATTTTTTATTGCCTCTATCAACTCATCTTTGCGTTTTGATACAGGCAAGTCTTCAGGATAGTCAATTTTGAGTTTAGCGAGATGCGGAACGAGCGAGCGTTCAGCGGCAGAAGAAACTTTTTTTTCAAAAATCTTTTTTTCCTGCGTTGAAAGCTGATGCTGTGTATATTTTTTCTTCAAGCGGCTCAAAGCTCTTCTGTCCGTCAGCCGCAAATCATTCCACAAACTCAAAATGCTCATAAATCAAATCTCAAAATCAAGACACATGCGACTTGCAGTAAACGGACGGACTTTGGTATTTGCAACATCGACATGAGCATCATGTACTGCGTAATTTTTCAATGCTTCAAAACTTTCAAAAGTCGAATCCAACATAACATCTGCATTTGATGTCGGCAAAAATTCAGTCTGAACATGAATATCAACAAGTCCGGGAATCACACCTTTTAATGCCTCAAGACCGGCTTTTATACCTCTGCGTATCTCAATTTTTTCGGCATCGGAAAACTCATCTTTAAGTTTCCAGAGAATAATATGTTTAACCATTTCATTTCCTTTCTGTTCAAAATGTTTTCAGTAATATATCACATTTTTTTATTTTTTCCACCAGATGTTTATTGTCAAAGATTTTATTTCCTTTTCTTTGCTTTCCTTTTCTTTGCTTACTTTCTTTTTGGAAAAGAAAGTAAGGGAAACAGCTTTCTTTGTTTTACTTTCTTTCACTACGAAAGAAAGTAAAGGAAACAGCTTTCTTTTGTCTTACTTTCTTTCACTGCGAAAGATTTTATTTCCTTTTCTTTGCTTACTTTCTTTTTGGAAAAGAAAGTAAGGGAAACAGCTTTCTTTGTTTTACTTTCTTTCACTGCGAAAGAAAGTAAAAAAAAAACCGCACACCTTGAAGATGTGCGGTTTGAGTTAATCAACAGTGTGATTATGCAAGTGTGTAGTTTTTCAACTCGCCGTCAAGACTGCTCAGTTTGACCAGTGAATAGTCGGCTCCGCTGAAGCTGAATTCATCAAAGTCTGAAACCCAGCAATGTGCATTAAGATCATAGGCTTCGACTTTGACTCCGGCCTCAATGGTGCTGAAATTCAATTCAGAATCAGCATCAAGTGTGAAGAGTTCAAAGACTCCCGCAGCAATTTCTCCGTCGCCGCTCATATCAGCTTCGACGATGTTGACGCGTTTGGCGCCTGCGGCATCGCTGAAATCTGCTTCGCCGGTGACGAAGATTGTGCAAGTCTTATTACCGGTAATAGTCAAATCTGCTGCATCAAAGCTGCCGGTGAAAATCACATTTGCACCATTTTTCAATGCCAATGTATCTGCACCACCTTTAAGATCAACAGCGCCGACAACTGCATAACGGTTGCCGTTGAAGGTCAAGCTGTCATCTCCGTCAGTGCCTGTCAAAGTTCCTGCACTGAATACTGCATCTGTTCCAACAGTAAGTGAATTGACATCACCAACTGCACCGGTTGCGGCAAAGATACCGTTACGGCTGACTTTGATTGTTTCTGTACCGGCAACACTGGCAGCTTCAAACTTGGCAGCATAACCAATATAGATTTCATCTTCTCCAGTCTGCATATCAACTGCGGCAAATGAAGCTGTACCGTTCATACCGAGGTAGAAACTGTCAGCATCAGCAGTTGCACTGTAATCTTTAGCTTTTACAACTGCACCTGCTCCGCTTTCAAAATCGGCAACATCTGAAATATTGTTGTTGGAAACATCCAGTTCTGCTGAAGTTCCGACTACAATAGTGTTGCTCTGTGAATTTGAAGATTTAATATCGCCATTGACTTCAACGCCAGTATAGCTGTCAACAATGATTTCACCATCTTTATTGTCAGTACCGGTAACAATTTCGTTATCAATAACAACTTTATTCTGTTCTGAAGTTGCACTGTCATTGGAAATTGTAATATCGCCGTTGGCGTTGGTATCAACAGGATTTTCAATCAAGCCGCTGTAGACGAAATTATTAGCACCATTGCTGTCTTTAACTTCAACAGTATAAATTCCTTCTCCAACTTCCAGTGAATATTCACCTTTGCCGCCAACATATTCACCATTGAGATAAACTTTGACACCTTCATCATTATCAGAAACAGTGAAATTCAATGTGGTCTTGCTGACACCGGCATCAACTGCGGTATCAACAACAATTTCTGAAACAGTGGGAGCTGTTACGTCAACAACGTCCTGTGTTCCTGCGGTTGTATATTCACGACCGAAAATATCTTTGACTGTGACATTGTAGCTGAATGATGATTCATAAGCTGCTGCATAATCGCCTGTCCAGGTAAAGATACCGGTTGCATTAGTGAAGGTTTCACCATTGATTGTGAGAGTATATTCTGCGGCACCATTGTATTCTGCAACAATGGTGTAAGTATATGCTCCATCATCGGTGATTGTTACATCGATCTGATCATCCAGTGCGCCGAGATAATCAACAACAACATTCTGACCTGCCTGAGTAAGTTCATAAATGATATTGCTGTCTTCTTTGTCAATGTAGTAGTAAATATTACCGGTGCTGCCGGCATATTTTACAACCTCAAGACCATTAACGCTCTTGATCTGATTGATATAAACATTGGCATTGATGAGAGCTTCACC
>JAFVPG010000010.1 GCA_017505415.1 Lentisphaeria bacterium
CATTCCATAAAAAAATGGAAGGAGCAATCAAACATTCCGCCGAAAAACAGCCTGACACCACCCAGCCGCTGACACTCACGCGCCAGCGTCACACCGCACCGGGTCGTACCCGGCGCCGGGGATGCAAGGGGGGCGGCGTAAGCCCCCTTGCAAAAAAATCAGTCAATGTTTAGTACAGAGCCTTTTTTTTTAATTTCAAACTTCGTCTGTCTGGAATGATGAGGCGGGAAAACCTGCTCCATTAAAGAGGGTTGATACAGGATCATCTGCCCATGCGTATCTGACCGCTGCCGGGTATTTGATTTTTGCAGAGGACAGAATCAAACTTGAACCGTCGATAATGACTTCATCTGCAGGATAAAATTTACGTTCCGCACCTGCCACATAAAAACTCTGCGGCATATCTTTTTTGAGATACATTCCATCAGCATGCTCAAAAAAGACGCGGATTTTTGAACCTTCAACAGCAAAATTTTTATAAAGCGGTCCGCTGGGAACTGCTTTGTTGACAAAATATGCATTATGCAGAGCATTTTGAGCAAGACGGAAACCGACACTTTTTTTGTCCTGCGGATGAATATCTGTATGATCACCGATGTCAATGGCACTTGCCATATAAACCTTATCCATTTTTTCACACAGCAAACGCTGATTTTCACGCAAAACCGCCCAAGTTGAGCCTTCATTGCACAACTCTTCATCGCCGCGGTTGTAATAAGCAAGCTGCACCTGAATAAACGGGAATTCTCCCTGAGCAAAATTGTAATACCAGTCACGGACCATAGCTTCAAGTTTTCCGAGATAACTTTCTGAATTGGCGATATTATTTGCATTGCTTTCGCCCTGATACCAGATTGCACCTTTTATCGCATAAGGCAAAAGCGGTTTTATCATACCGTTAAAAAGGATTGAATATGTATTTGGATTGCCGACACCGAAAGGTACTGCATTTCCAACCAGAATTCCAAGATCGTTTTCAGCACAAGCTTTCCAGTCGCCTGAAATATTGATTTTTGTATCAGTTCCTTTTATGACAAGATTGTATATGTCGTTTCTGCCGCAAAAGCCGCCGTCATACAAAAATGAATAAGCACGAATGGCGATCACATTTCTGCCCGCACGGACCAGAGAAGAAGGAATTTCATAATTTCTCGGCTTATCATACCATTCAGTTTCAAGATCTTTGCCGGTACGTCCGATTTCAACACCGTTAAAATAGGTAATATCCATTTTATCAATGCCGCCGAGTTCCAACATCAGATCTTTTCCCTGCCATTCTCCGGAAAGATTTATTTCTTTACGGACCCACAAAGATCCGTTACCGGATATTTTCTGATTGATCCAGCTGCCCGGAACTTTCATTGTGGTCCATGCACAGTCATTGAAATCAGGATTTGCCCATCCCCATCCGACACCTTTGTTGCCGGTATCAGCGTATGCTTCAGGGATGGCGACCTTGACAGCGTCTGCCTGTGTTTTGTTCCATGCATCAGATTCAAGATACAATTCATCAAGATTGTTGACGAGCTGAACTGTATCCGGATTTGAAAGCAGACCGGCACGGCTGGTCCATGCCTCTGCAATAGTTCCACCCCATGCTGAAACAATCAAACCGACAGGAACATTGAGTTTTTCTTTGATATATTTGCCGAACCATGCGGCAACAGCTGAACATTGAGGCGCATTTTCAGGAGTCATGCATTTCCATTCCCCGCTGAAAGATTCCTCTTCAATACAGCTTGCATTTCTTTGAACTGTGATGAAACGGAATTGATCTGTACCATTTACAGTCTCAACAAACTCTTTTTCCTGCTTACGGTTCAACCCTTTTTCATTACTGCTGTTGAGAGTTGCCCACTCTGCATTGAGCGGATATTCCATATTAGACTGTCCGGAAGCCAGCCATACTTCTCCGACCAGAATATCATTGAAATTTACACTTTCACCATTGTTAAGATCAGTAACAGTCAAAACGTACGGACCGCCTGCTTCGACTGCCGGCATATAAATTTTGAAATACCCGGCATCATTAGCTTTGCCGTAAGCTGTATTCCCGGCAAATTCAACTTTGACTCTGCTGTTGCTTGCAGTTTTGCCCCAGACAGGCAGAGATTTTTTCTGTTGGAAAACGGCTTTATCCTGAAATATATTGTTTAATTTAATCATAAAAATATTCCTTTGAATATAATATATTATTTTGTTATGTGGTTAAAACAAAATCAAATCACTACTTTTACGCCGTCGACAGCTTTGAGTCTTGCATCGATTGCTTCCATTTCTGCATGAGAGGAAAGCTCTGCGGCAAAAGTCATAGTCTGATATGTGCCTTCTTTGGATTTTGAGGTAAGTTCAAGATTTTTTTTGACTTTGCATGCCGAGATGATCTGTTGAACTTCTGCAAAAACACTGTCAGTTTTTGCTGCTTGAGCGATAATGCGGAAGTTCCAGACTACGGGATATTTGAGTTCGGCTTTGCCGAAAGGATTATTTGCGGGTGCGACCATTATTTTTCACTCCAGTAAGGTGATATTTTGCGCAGACGTTCAATTATCGGAGGCAGTTTTTCCAGAACGAAATCTACATCTTCGATGGTGTTGTAACGGGAGAAACTGAACCGGATAGTTCCATGTGCCGCCGTATATGGCAATCCCATGGCGCGCAGAACATGTGACGGCTCCAAACTGCCGGTGGTACATGCACTGCCGCTGGAGGCACAAATGCCGAAAGCATCAAGCAGCATCAGGATGGATTCGCCCTCAATAAATTCAAAACTTACACTGGACGTATTGGGCAGACGGCTCTCTATATCGCCGTTGATACGGATTTTCGGAACCCGTTCGAGGAGACCTTTTTCCAGACGGTCACGGAGTTCAGCAAGTTCAATGACCTCCTGATCCATAGTTTCTTTTGCCAGACGGGCGGCTTCACCGAGTCCGATTACAGAAGCGGCGTTTTCTGTGCCGCCTCTGCGGCCCATTTCCTGATGGCCGCCGATAAGGAACGGATGAAAACGCACGCCGCGGCGTACATAGAGGACTCCGACTCCTTTGGGAGCATGAAGTTTATGACCGGATAAACTTAAAAAGTCGATAGTATTTTTGCTCATATCAATCGGTATCTTGCCGACTGCCTGAACTGCATCCGTATGGAATAACGCACCTTTTTCGTGAGCGATTTCAGCAATTTTTTCAACCGGATAGATATTTCCTATTTCGTTGTTTGCCCACATCATTGAAACGATGGCGGTATTTTCATCAATGGCATTCCGGAAATCATCAAGACTGACACGGCCTTTGCCGTCAACACCGATTGTGACAATTTCATAGCCGCGGCGTTCGAGATCTTTGCAGAGAGAGAGTACTGCGGGGTGTTCGATTCTGCCGGTAACGATTTTTTTTCTGCCGTTTTGAGTTGCAAGTGCGCTCAAAATTGCTGCATTGTCTGATTCAGTGCCGCAGCTTGTAAAAATTATTTCAGTTGCAATATTATCTTTGTTGCGGAAATCTGCCCCGATAAGTTCCGCAACTTGACGGCGTGCATTTTCAATTTCCGGCATGACACTGCCGCCGAAAGAGTGGATACTTGACGGATTGCCGTAACGTTCAGTGAAAAAAGGAAGCATTTTTTCAACTACTTCCGGTGCAACACGGGTGGTGGCATTATTGTCAAGATAGACGGTTTTTACTTGTTTATTCATGGACAGACGACCTCCAGATCAGGGGAAACAAATTCATGAAGTTTATCTTCCACGGTATGTTTCAAAGTTGCACCGGCGGCGGGACATGTCGCACAGCGTCCCTGCAAGCGGACAACGATTTTATTGCCTTGAACGTCAATAAGTTCAATACTGCCGCCGTCCTGTTCAAGAAGCGGTTTGATTTCACGGTCGATTATTTCCTGAACTTTCATGACTTTCTGGACAAATGGAAGTTTATCGAATGCGTTTTCAGAAGTTTTCGGGGCTTCTGTTTTTTTCTCATTTTGCAGATCGTCGAGGATTTCCTGAATTTTGTCGAGACAGCTGCCGCATGCACCGCCGGCTTTGCAGTAGTGAGTAATATCGGAAGCTTTGTGCAAATCATTTTCGAGGGCGACTTTGCGTATTTTTATATCAGTGATGCCGAAGCATTTACAGATTATTGCGCCGTCATGGTCATTTTCTGCATCCTCCGGAGTTTCGCCGTTGTAGTTGGCGATGGCGGCCTGCAATGCTTCCATACCCATAACGGAGCAGTGCATTTTTTCTTCCGGGAGGTCGCCGAGTATTTTAACAATGTCGTTATTGGTGACTTTGGCGGCTTCTTCGAGAGTCATTCCTTTGACGAGTTCGGTGAGCGCGGAGCTGGAAGCGATCGCACTGGCGCATCCGAAAGTTTTGAATTTAGCCTCAACGATTCTGCCGTTATCGTCGAGTTTGAAGGTGAATTTGAGAGCATCACCGCAGCTTATATTGCCGACTTCCCCGACTCCATCGGGATTTTCGACTTCGCCGACGTTGCGGGGATTGAGAAAGTGGTCCATGACCTTATCGTTATAATTCCACATATTAATGACCTTCCTTATATTTTCATGGCGAAAATGACCGCCGCACCGACGATCACCGCACTTATTAATATGGTTATGAGCAGCGGAAACATACCGCAGAAACTCAGTTTCAACAGATGAGAAATTTTCATTTCATTCAAATCATCCCAGAAAGAGGGTGATTTATTTTTGCTGTTGTTATTTTCCAGCAGGGGTTCGATCTCTGCTTCTTTGCGGAAATATTCCATGCGCAAATGTTCGACTTCTCGCAAATATTCGTGCAGTTCCCGGCCGCCGTCAGGTTCAACGAGGGATGAGAGTTTATCAATATTTTCCTGCAGAAATTTTGAAGCATCACGCCGTTGGGCGATTATTTTTTCAAGTTCCTCATTGTACATGGAGAGTTTTTTCAGGGAGCGTTCCATGCGCGCCATGAGATCGAGTTTTGCATTGTAAACGTCGCTCAACCGCCGCTGTTGAGCCTTTGAAACAGTATTTTGTTCGACCGGAGCGGATATGTTTGTATGCAGCTCCAAATTTGCTGCATTTTTCATTTTTTTATACAAGTCATTACTGATGTAATCATTTTTTCCCATAGAAAAAATCTCCTGAAAAAATCTATGTTTTATATAATATATCACATTCGGACGTTAAAGCAAGTTTTTAATATGATTTTTTGCCGATAAGGTATTTATAATATTTATTACACAATATATTTTCAGTAAGAGGTAATTTCAAAAGTCCTCAAAAAATCTTGAAATTCATCGTCGCGATCTTAAAACGGAGTGTTTTCGGAGGTTATTTATTCAATAGCCCCGCTCAAACTACCGCTTTAATCTCATCAACGCTGATTTTTCAATCTTTTTTTGAATTACTTTTGAAATTACCTCAGTAAAATAACATAAAAACTTAAAAATAAAAAATATGACAACAATATTTTATCGTTTTTTCCGTTTAATATAAAAGATGAAACAATTCAGGGAGAAAAAATGAAATTGCAAAAAAATAACAGATTTACTTTGATTGAACTTCTTGTGAGTGTTACTTGTCAAATAGGTGTTTTACCGTTGTATTGCCTCAA
>JAFVPG010000091.1 GCA_017505415.1 Lentisphaeria bacterium
TATGGGAGATCTTGTTGCTTTGCAGGAAATGCTGCGAAACAACCCTGATATGATAAAAATAAAATATCACGGTGAGCCGATTTTAGTTGCTGTTTGTGATGCGGTATGTCGTTTCGGACTTGTGCAGTATGGTCCGATGATCGATCTTTTTATTCGTGCCGGTGCGGATGTTAATTCAATTTCCTCGAGTGGGAAAAATGCCTTACATTGGGCGATGATGTTCGGCAACGAAGAATTGGAAAAGAAGTTTATCGCTCTCGGAACAAATATAAATGCCAAAGATAACAATGGAAATACCCCGCTGCATTGGGCCATGTCGAATTGCCTTTATTGGCCTGCGGCACTGCTTGAAGCAGGAGCAGACGTCAACGCCGTGAATAATGATGGTGAGACGCCGTTTGATTGGACGCAAGGCGGCTGGACTCCGGCACACCCCCGTCAGTTCCGCAAAGCATTAAAGCAAATGGGAGCACTATCCGGTAAAGAAATCAGACAAGGTGACAAATGAAAAAATCCATTAAATTGCTTTTGATGATCTTGCTTGGCATTGCCGGAATATGCCTTTCCGGAGCGGCGATTTATGGAGCGTTATATAATGTCCCGCACGTTCACTATCGCTTCAAATTGTTGAGCGGCTTGGGAGTGTTATCGGTCGGGTGCTTTATCGGAATAAAAAAGATATATGACAATTGGTATAACTAAAAATGAAAAAACTTTTGCTTACACTTTTTGCGTTGGCGGCGGTGTTTCTGACTGGCTGCCGGTCGTGGAAGGTTGAAGATATCAATATTTATATGAGAAACGAAACCGGTTCCGACCGGAATATTGTTCCAATGCAGAATAATGATGCTGTTTTAACGATAAAAAAGGGAGAACGTGCGGCATCCAATGCAATGTGTTGGATCGTAAAATCTGAACCGCTGAAAATAAAAATTGACCGGAGCGAAGTCGCGTTTATGTTGCCGAACTATAAAAATTGGCACCTTGATCAAGTCAAAATAGATGTTTTTGCCAACAAGGTGAAATGTGATTATGTTTTCCACGATAAAAAACTTGCGGGCGACGATTGGGAATCGTGGTGGAACTCGGTGCAGTTGAAGAAAATTTCAGAACAATATAAATTTTAAATCTTTAATCTGGAACAAAACAATGAAAAAACTCTATTTTACCATTGCTGCGCTTTTGTTGCCGATTGCAGGACATGGAATTATGGCAATATTGGGCAATGAAGATGCACGATTTTTTCTTCATTGGAGTATGCTGCTTGCAACACTGATCGGTTCGGGACTGGGTATTTTTATCATAAAAGGTATTGCTTCTTTACGAACCGAACACGATATTTGCGAAGATCTGCTGTTTTTTGCCATTATCAATTCATTGATCCAATGGCTGACTCCCGCTGTTCAATTCGTACATTTTATCATTGTCATATTTATTCTCGGCGGAGCAATTCTTTCTGCGTTCCTCGCATATCTTCAGCACAAAATCAATTCGCAGGAGGAGCTGAAATGAAAAAACATCTTTTTATTTGGGCTGCGGTGACTGTTGCAGTTATTGTTGCTTTATATTTCGTACTTGGCATTGACAGTTACCATAAAACAACTCCGGAATTGGTAATGCAGACCGCATATAAAGCAGATGAGCTGAAAATTCCGGAAAACGCCATGCTTTACGGCGAGCTCCAATGCCGCAGTTTTTTTGAGAAATACGCCATCAAACCGCGTTATACGAATCGATTTTCTGAAACGCGGTCAATGATCCCCCTGATTTGCAAAGGGAAGAAAATCAAATGTCTTTCCAGCGGTTGGTTTTCCACCCATGAAGTAACTTTTGAATTCTCCCGCCGATCCCGAAGTGCTGTATTGTTATTACATTGACGAGAGATACAATAACTTTATGACTGGTCTTGTGCTGTAAATCTCAACAGCCGATTGTGATGTGTGGAATATTTTATTTCCGGCCCCCACCGTTCAGCTTTTTATCATATTTTTCATGAGGAACGGATGATTGATTTCGGAGAAATACAGAAATTTCTTTCTGATATTTTTGAATTCGTTTTATCTGAAAATTTTTATTATTTATTCTCAAATATGATTCAAATGCATCGCAAATTATCTTATATTGAGGATTTAAGGCAGGGTATCCGCTGATTGTAACAACATTGGGTTCTGCATCGTTTATTTGCATTCTGCAATAACTCTTCCGATTTCCTTTATCCCAATATAGCCCGTCTTTTTCAGATTTGCTTTCCAATGCTATTCCATGCCATATTTCTGTGTCTTTAAAGGTTTCATGAGGTCCCCGGAGACCATGTTGAATTCCAAAGTCAGACAACTGTTTTTCTGTAATTGCTTTTTCAGGCGAAGCCATAATAAAAGAACACGATTCGTGCATGACTGTACAACCGGCACAAAATAGCACGATACAAAATACAATTACGCTATTTTTCAACATTTTCAGATTCATTTTATTTTTTCCAGTTTTTTGCTTCCGGGTAATAGCCGAATCCGGTGTAGAGCGATTGACACCACATCCGGTTTTCCGGAAGTTCGCGCAATTCCGGATTTTTCAGCAGAATATGATACACTATAAGTTTGAAGCCGAGCGAATAATTTTCGTAAAGATAGTACCCATCGGCATCCAGTGGCGGATATTGTTTCTGCGGATAATAATGTTGCAGAAGTTTTTTTACATTTTTTTCTTTGGGGAATTTTTGAAAGTAATTGACCGTTACTGCAAGATCATTTTCCATAAAATCATTGTTCTTTGCCAATACAGCCTGAAGCTGTTCTGATTCGGCGGTGGATAATCCGGTCAATACTTCCGGATTATGAGTTGCATATTGACAGACAAAACTGTCGGTGATTTGCCGGGCGATACGTTCTCTATGTTCCTGTGGTTGCGGGATTGTTATCCGGAAACGCAGATAAGCTTCTACAATATGATTGCTGTAATTATTTTTCCGGTCAGGGGCACATAAAAACTTGCACAGGTATTCGTGGAACAGCAAACGCCTGGTGAGATGTTTTTCCATAAAATCTGCAAAAATCCGGTAATTATCCGCCTGCAAATTCCACAAATCGTTCATTATTTGCCGATAGTCCGGGGCAGTACCACGTTTTTTATCCGGCGGAACGGCAAAAAGTGCAGGAGGCGGAGTTAATCCTTTGTCGATCAAAACTTGCATTTCTTGCAGCAATTCAAAAATCTTTTTGAATTTTTCAAATTCGTTTTTTCCCAGAATCGCATTAGCGGTAAAGAGATTGAGTGTTTTATTTTCCGCGACATCTGCGATCCCTTGACCAGCTTCTGCCAAACTGACTTTCTGAAAAAACAAGGCAGGATCAAGTGCAGGAGAACTTTTTCCGTCGTACCGCCATTTTATATAATTCATTTCAACATGATCGGGATGCCATTTAACGGCTTCCGGCTGGAACTCCTGCATGGCGATGGCAGTTTGTGCCAAAACTTTTCCATCGGATGACTTCAGGAACAAGGTTCCGTTTTGATCACCGCCACCTGCAATGGATAATGAGCAGCTTAATTCTTCCAATAAGGAATATTGAGCAACGAGTTTATATTTCCCGTCCGGACTTGTTTTTTCAGCATAGGTTACCGGAATATTGGCAATGGTGGGTATCATGGCAATAAAAACTGCAATGATCCCGACAATAATGAGTTGGCGGCGGTTCTTTTTATCTGAAAAATGCTCTTTCAATTTGCCTTTTTCGATTTGCAAATCCATTTAATGATCTCCGAAATAATGCAAACTGCAACAACTTCTGCTCCTGCAATATAATACAGCATCCCGCCCATTTCGTCAAGTTCGCTTTGCGAAAAACCTGTCAATAAAGACAAAAAATATATTCCAAACATCTGCAAATTAAAAAAGCGTTTCTGAAATTTGCAGTCAGCGATACAATGAATGATCCCTATCACTGCCCACATCATCAGAAATTCAGCCGGTCGTCCGTCTGCACTCCGGCTGCAAAACCACGCACTTCCGCCCGCTGCCAGCATGAGAAAAAATATTGATAAAAGTTGTTTCATTTTTGTTTGCGGCATATCAATACTCCACTTGCAAATAATACCAGTTCGGGGCAAGTTTCCGGTAAAGGGTTACTTTCTCTGCCATTGGAAATATCTCTTTTTGCGGCAAAGCATCATCAGAAATATAAACGATCCGGTTTTCATATTTTGTCAATACGGATTCCCCGTGCAGAAAGCCGA
>JAFVPG010000092.1 GCA_017505415.1 Lentisphaeria bacterium
CCGCCACTCCGAAACCGAGGTCGAGCAGCAGGGCGTAACTGAAAAAGCTCCACAACATGACCCACAGACCATATTGAGCTTCGCCTAAATGACTGATAAGCCAGCGGGTAACCAGAATGCCCTGTACCAGACGGACAAACATTGAGAAATAATTTGTAACCGTATTTTTCAAAAATGGTATCTTCATAATTTTTCTGCTCTTTCTATCATTAAATTAAAATAATCTGCAACATGTTTTACTGATTCCGGCAACACTGTATTTGAGAGTATTGCGGCAAAAGAATGTTCATTTTCCGGAATAAATCCGTGCATTCCGTTCAAAGGTTTACTGCCCATGTCTGACGGTACGATCTGAATACCGGCATCCAGCAAAAAAATTGTATCGCCAAACATGCGGTCAATGCGGTAAATTCCGTATTTTTTCTCCTCATTTTCACTCAAAAAGTGTCCGGGAAAATTTTTCATTATTTCAGTGATGACTCTTTCGGATTTTTCACTCAAATAATAAAATCTTGCCATAGTTGAATCATAACAAACGCCGTAATCTTCGCCAAAAAACAATCCGCTTTCCTCCACAGCTTTCATAATATCAACAGTACCTGTCAGCGGTGTCATGCCATGGTCGGAAATCACTGTGAAATGCACCTCATCAGCATAATTATGTGCGTGAGCATACAAATGTTCAATTTGAGATTTTATACTGTCAAGTTTATTTTGCACCGCCGTAAAATCCTGCACTTTATCATGAAGGACCCCGTCAAAACTTGCGGTATAAACGAAAAGAAAATTTTTGCCGTTTGCAATGGCTTTTTCTGCGGCGATATAATTTTCATTATCGCTCAAATGCCAGTCAGAAATATGAAATGCGGCATTCATTGAGGTCAAAACATCATGCAGATTGGCAAATTCCTCCATCCCATTGGCAATAAATAAATCCTTTTTTTCACAATAATCAACATATCCAAGTTTCCAAATCGGCATCCGGTAAAGTTGAAAATATCCGGTAAAACCGTAAATCTTTTTCAAAATTTTTGAAAGATGATGACGTACCCGCCCCCGATTCCAGAAACTTGCAGGTTTGAACAGCCATCCCAAACGTGAAAGTTTTTTGAACGGGGAACTTTCAGGAGCAAAACGGAATAAGCCCAAATGTCCGTGTTCAGCAGGCGTCTTCCCGGAAAGAATAGTCGGGATCGCACTGCTGGAATAACCGAACTGCATATCAATTTTTTTGCGGTATGGCAAAAGTTCCGGCAGGAACCCATGATCGTTAACAATTTTCCAGCCCAGAGCATCTATAAATAAAAATATTTCAATCGTTTTGTGTTTTTTCATTTTTCACCTCATGGCAGAGCCTTGTAACCGGGAAGTTTGCGGAAGTCATCGGCAGGTTTGCGTTTTTTAAGTTTTCCGGTCGGAAGTTCAGCTTTTTCAAGCAAATATCCAGTGACAACTGCCGCCGGAGCAATCGTCTCCCAAACAGAATATTCACCTGACGGCACACTCAAAAATTCCAGATTGACATATCTGCGGAAGACCGGCAGTTTATCTGCCTTGTCTCCATAGACCATTTTTACAGCATTACGGTCAATGCCGAAAGTATTGCCATACGGCGTTATGCCCGGCACAAATTCTCCGATATTGTCTGCATAACTCACCAAATCCAGAAATACAACAGGATAAATTTTGCCGAGTCCGGAAGTCATAGTACGCCCCAACGGATTTGCACCGTTGTGAAAATCATTGGCAAGATATGCACCGTCAAGATATTGTTGTTTGCCTGTTAATTTATGAGCGGCAATCAGCGTCATTGCACGGCGGAGAGGATGATAATTTCCCCATGCCATTGCATGAACCCAACCCGCATTGTATGCGTGCCACAAGGTACGGTAAGGATAGTTGTTTTCCAAGTCAGAAAGCATTTTATCTGCATCACGCAAAATGATTTTACAGTATTCTTTTCTGAAATCTGATAATTCCTCAACCGGATAAAGTTCAAGATTCATCCAGCTCAAAACCGACCATTTCCAGAAATCTTTATTAAAAATCTCACGAATGCGTTTTTTGTCCTGCAATACAATCTCAATATATTTTCTGTCACCGGTCAGTGCAAAAAGATTTACACCCGCTTTCAACAAATTTTGTGCATCAAGTTTTATGCCTTCATGATAAAAAACCGTCTTGCCCTGATAAATATAAATGCGGGAAAAAGTATTTTTATAATCAAGAGCAAAATCCCAGGCTTTTTGGGCTGAAACAAGATATTTTTGTGCTTCCGCATCAAAATTTGCCTTTTTCATGGCAAGAGCAAGCGTGCTTGCGGCGGCGGCATATTCCAAAGTACTGTTGCGGGAGGGGGCAGAAACATAATAAACATATTTATCTTTGTCAGGCAATCCTTCACCTGCTTGCGGATGTCCGGTCGTTTCAAACCATGTACCGACACCGCCGTTTTGCTGTTGGACTGCAAGGAGATGTTTCAATCCCCATACGGCTTCGTCAAGAATATCGGGAATTCCATTGTCGCTTTCAGGAATATTAAGCTGACCGTCAATGAAATTTTCCGGTTTCATCAGATAAACCGTTGCCAGATCATTGACGATACGCAAATGGTACGGACGTCGGTCATAATCTGCCGCATCATGCCAGCCGCCGGGCGCTGAAACAGATTTAACAGCAGACAATGAGTGACGTTTTATCAGCTCAAAATGTTTGACTTCGACACGCTGAAACTTGCGGACAAATCCTTCTTCAATATTTTTCCCTTTGCGGTAATGTTCATCGTTGCCGGGAAATGAGCCTGTATAAACCTGACTGTGGCATGCGGGACTTGTCCATGCAGTAAACGGCTGTTCTTTGGCAATGCCGCACCGTTTGTGATAAAGTCCTCTGGCATGGATATAAAATGCTTCACTCAAAGTTTCAGCTCCGATGGTAAAATCCATACTTTTCCCGATATTTTCCACATAAAAATAATATTTGCCGGGCGTGTTGAATTTTGAATAATCAAGTTCGGCGACTTCCTCGCCGGTAAACGGAATTTTTCCCTGATAAAACGGGTCACTGCGCCGCATTTTTATTTTATTTACAAAGACAGTTTTGGAGTCAGAACTTCTGCGGATTTCAAAAGTTCTGCCGTCAAGATGTTTCAGAGGCAATGCTCC
The DNA here is from genome assembly GCA_017505415.1 of Lentisphaeria bacterium. GTDB lineage: Bacteria > Verrucomicrobiota > Lentisphaeria > Victivallales > Victivallaceae > RGIG5270. Next base: position 3,165 of record JAFVPG010000092.1, read on the forward strand.
CGCACTGCCGAGCCACACTCCCATATAAGCATATTTTTGTCTTTGTTTTTCGCCGTTGCCGAGTTGATTGAGCTTAAAAATTTGAGTCGGTTTTTCCGCATCATATTGCAATAAATATGTACCGAAAGTTGTTTTTTCACCGTTTTTGAGAGGTTTCGGAAGGGTAAAATAAACGTATTTTGAAATATCAGCTTTTTTTAGAATATTATTTTTTGCATCCCGCAAAAGTCCGTTTTCTTTGTTCCAGACTCCGGCATTTTTGACATTGATTGCCCCTTTGAAATCTTTTATAACGACAACTTGCGGAGTCAGAAATTCGTATTCCGCACCGAAACAGAGAAGCGGCAGAAACAGCAATAAAAGTTTTTTCATGCGTTCACCTCCACTTCACCCGACACAAATTTCTGACAATATTTGTACAGTATACTCAACATGGCAAAAAGTATCATCATCTGAATAAAATTCACCTGCTGTTTCATCACCCATTCCAATGTTGACTGCAAATACACCGCCGTCAAACCTCCGGCAATGCCGACAGGAATATAAAAAAGATTTGTCCGCCGCAGTTTTTTTACCAGTTTGAATGCGGCAACGTAATAATATCCCAGCCATGCCAGAAATGCCGCCAAGGCCGGAAATCCGCACTCTGCGCCGACCAGCAGATAACTTGTTTCAACAATGCCCTCTTTAAAATCTTTGGCGATGCGTTTATTATTGTAGCGATATTCACAATACGGATACGGCGGATTTATTTTGATACCCCAGTTGTTCAAACCTACTCCGACAAATGGTTTATCACACATCATATTCCATGCCGAAGCAGCCAGATACTGACGGGTCATCAGTGATTCTTTCGGAGCATTTTCAAAACGCTTTATAATATTGGGCAGCAGAAGCAGCGCACCGAAAAAACAAATCAGAAATATCGGCAGCAGAATTTGTATTTTGCGCATGTGAAACTGATAACGCAAAGACAGCAATGTCGTAATCGCACAGCCAAAAGGCAGACAGACCATCGCTCCCCGTGAATACGTTCGCATACAAGCCGCCGAGGCAACCAGAAAAAATCCCGCAAAAAGAAACCTTTTCCACCCTTTATTACGGTTGAAATAATAAGCAAAAAATACCGGAGCAATCAGACACATATACATTCCCATACTGTTTTGATGCGGAAAAAGTCCGTTCGCCTGATGTATTCCTTTGATATGCTGCAAGACAACAACCAGAAATGTAACCGTCGCCACAATCCCGAATCCGATCATGATAATATTGAAATCTCTGCTGTAATATAAATAATAATATGTACAAATAAAAACAATATACATCATTATCATTTTCCACAATTCAAACCAGCTGTAAAGTGTATTGTCCGCATTGATAAACGACGGAATACACAAAAGAAAATACACCAGATATATTTTGCTTCCCTTGTCGGGAAAAAGCGATTTGCCACGATGCAGAATCCACATGCCGATCAGCATTGCCAATGCAATAAGATACACCAGCGAAACTTCCATCCCTCTGGCCGTGCCACGATAAGTTTCATGCGAAAAAAAGTTGATCGATACCTGATTGAATGCCATCACCGGCAGGAGTACCGCCAAAAATGCATAGTGCATATACTTACGGTCAAGCGTAAGTATATACCCCAGCGGCAATACGCCCATAAAAGCAATGATAAACACCAGATATTTCATATTTTCCCTTTAAAACAGCACGTTGAATACCGGACCTGTGAATGTACCGAGGAATTGAGCCGTCGGCAGCAGTTTGCGGACAAAAACGTTGTATTCGGAAATATTGTCATGCGGCACATAAACCACATCACCCGGCTGCAAACGAACATTTGCACACCGTCCCTGCATGATCCCGTCAATATCAACTCTGTAAAAACGCGGATTTTCCATACCGCCGCGAATAACCACTCCGTATTGCCAGTGTTCCTCCTTCAACCCCATTCCAGAAGATACGAGTTCCAGAATCCCCAGATTCTGATCCCACAGCCGTTTGTGCGGACGATGAATACTGCCAATAATGCTGACCATAGCTTCAGAACGTACAGCGATATAGATATAATCGCCTTTTTTGAGTTTGACATTGTGCCAGCGATCGCCTTTTTCAATAGCGAGCGAAAAATTTACCGGCAGTATTTCTCCGTTGCGGACAATGATACTGTTCTGATAATCGGCGGCATCGAGCATCTGGTCATCGAAGTCACGCACCGCCGAACCTCCGGCTTTGGCGAATAAATCTGCAAGACGCATTCCATTGGAAATCACAAACATTCCGGGATTATTTACCGCACCGGCAATCGTTGCAGTCTGACTTCTTACATCAATGGCAAAGACACCAAGTTCGGGATTTTTAATATATTGGGCATAAACTTTTTTGATTTTTTCGCTTGCTTCCTCCAAAGTCAGTCCCGCCACCTGCACCTGACCTGCAAACATCACACCGATAGCTCCATCGGGAGTAACCAGAGATTCCATAATCAAATCGGGATGATTATATACTCTGATACTGATTTTATCACCTGCATTGATACGGTAAACCGGTTCTTTCTGTTCATCCAGTTTTTTAAGATACTCCAATTGGCGGCGTTTATCTTCATCGGTCAACCCTGCCTGGTCAACTACACCGCTCGGCAAATTGTTTATGTCCGGGAACCGGTCAAAATTGCCGGTAAAACGGTTATAGCAGCCGGACATAAATTCAGTAATGATAATTGAAATCAGCAAAACAAGATACTTTTTCATCATATATAATCTCCTGAAATAATTTTTTCGACATCAGTTATTCCGGTAATAACGGCATAAACTTTGTGTTCATTGTCATGCAGTTTCAACACTCTGCGCAAAACACTGCGCGGGGTTTGTCTTTTTCCTATATAAAGCATTGTGGCATCACAAATATCATGCAGCTGTCTGACAAGAATACAGGATGCGTCAAAGGGTTTCTCTCTGGAAATGCGGATGAGCTGATAATATTTTTTCAATTCATGTACAACGTTATAAAGAGAACTTATTTCGTCAGGCTCAAGCACTGAAAGATTGCGTACCGGAAAAAATGCAAAACCATAACCGTAACCATAACCTTTTCCGTCACCGGAAGAGAATCCATGCAGATATTCAATATTGTTCTGAACTGATTTATCCTTGAAATTCACTCCGGGATTGCCATTGTCGGAGTAATAAAAATCTCCGATTTTCTGCATATTGGTACAAATTTTTTCAACATCAGCTTCCAATATCAGACGCACCAGAATCGTATTGCGTTTAGCTTTGGTAAACTGTTCGTCAAAAAGAACTGAACTCAAAAATGACCCGTCAAGTGAACAGGAAAAAAGTGTTCTGGTATTTTTCAGCCGCAGAATAAAACGGTAAAACATTTCATTATTGAGAACTTTTCGCTGTTCAGGAGTAAATTCGGCATTTTCATGGGGAATAACACCGACTGTATCAAAAAAATCTTTATGAAATACGGCCTCTTCTATACCACTGAATTTACCATGTACTATATCATAAGTAACAACTACAGTAGTATAAAAACCGCTGACAAAAACTCCGCCGATAAAAATCAGAGCCAATATTTTGATTGGAAACATGGGAAACTCTTTAGTTCCTGTTATGCGTTCATTGATAATAATATCATTGGGCACATGAGCAATATTGCTCCGTACACGGCTGAGTTCCTCCACCAGCAGTGAAATATTTTTATTGGTAGTTGCCATCAAACGTTCGATGGACTCATGTTCCGGAATCATGTGCTGAAGTTTGCTTTCTTTTTCTTTGATCAGAGCAATTTCTGCCTGAAGTGATTTCATTGATAACTCCAATTGACCGAGTGTAACTTCCGCTTCCTGATAGCGGTTGATTATTCCGTCTATGCCCAGAAGCATATTCTCATCAAATTCAGTAATCTTATTTTTTATTTTGAAAGCATTGAAACTGTTTACAGTTATATCGTAGGCTGTTTTTGCTTCAACGAAGCGTGGATTGCGTTCTGCAAACATCAATTTTGCCTTTTCGTATTCTTTTGAGACTTTCCGCAATTCATTAACAAATTCCGACAATCTTGTCCGCTGTTTTATGACATTCATGGGAATTGCCTTGTAATTTTTTTCTGCCACGGCGAAACGGTGACGGGCATCGGCAAGTTTGACATTCAATTCAGCCAATGCCGCATTTTGTTCTCCCTGAATTTTCTTTACATTCTCCATCTCTTCTTTCGGATGGATTATGTTGTATTTGCGATGCAGTCCGTGAAGTTTTTCAATTTGAGATTTCTGGTATGCCTGAAGTTCGATCAAACGCCGCTCTCTTGAATCAAGAAAGTTCCGCAATTCGGCGGTACGGTACTCTTCATAATTGCGGATGCCGAGATTGACAAAAGTATTTACCAATTGTTTTACGTAATCTTCGCTTTCACCGATACCGGTGATGACAAACATATCGTGCTGATCACGGAGCAATTTTACTTCGATACACTGCTTGAGGACACTTTTCTGCTTTTCAGTCAAATGCATTTCTTCAATAAGCTGATGAAATATCTGCTGACGGGAAAATACACCAAGCACATGATTGATACTCAAAGGTTTTACCTCTTCACTGGCACGCGGTGTATAAAAAAGCGTTACGCTGCCTTCAAACTTTTTATGTGACCGTTTGAACTGCACATAGCGGCAGAAAACTCCGAAAACAATTGACACAATAAAAATGGCAATAATACTCCACTTGAATTTCAATATGGTAAAAATAACCAACTTCTGATACATCTGCAATTTCTGCATTTGCCGGGCTTCTGCCTGGGTGGTCAACTCATTATCCAAACTATCCATAATAGTCCTCTCAATTAAAAATCAGCCATTGCTGATAAAGTTTGCTTTCTGTAATCACTTTATCAGACATTTTCTCAAATGCCTGATCCAACTCCGGAAGCAATGCTGCAACCGCCGGCATGGTATACCATTGCCAATTTTTTACCGGTATTGCCCGGGATTTTATACAATATTTTATAAAATTTTTCAGCGATATTTCGCCGGAATTTTTACAATTCAAACAGAGTAAAGTGTAACTTTCTCCGCAAATATTTTTTATACAATTTCTGAACATATCACGCACCTCAGACCGGAGTTTATCCAAATCATCAGCCGCTTTCCGGTCGGGAAATTTTTTAAATTTGACTGCCATTGCATAAAATTCTTTGAAGCGGTCAGGCAAATCCGACTCATTGACTGCTTTCAAACGTTCATCAATACTCCATTTATAATTTTTTTTGACGATCAATAAAGCATCACAAACTCCCAGTATTGCCTTATTGATATTCCGCAGGATAAAATCTGCATCGCCGGAGTTTTTGCGAATTTTTTCGTCTGCCAGCAATAATCCCATTCCACGATTGAGCAGCAGGCGGCAGGCTTCGGAAAACGGCAGCGACTCTGCCGGAATTTCCGGCAGATATTCTGCTAATAAATCCTCTCCGCAGACCAGACGGTATCCACGCTTCAATTCCTGCATCATCAGCCGCCCGGCATTATTTTTTATATCTCTGACGCTCATAACAGAACTGAAATCCACATCTATTTTCAACAATTGCTCATATTTTTCAGCAATTTCTTTAAGCAATAATTCCGCATTGGCAGGCTTTTGGCGGGCAAAAACAAAAAAGTCAAGATCATTATAGAGTATGCCGTTTTCCTTATCCTGTCTAACCCCGCCTTCGCCTCTGCCGTAACTGCCGCCCAAAACGACACAAAGATTTGTACCGGAAAGAGCATTGCCTATTTCCATAAGCACTCTTTCCAGCAGATTTTCTGCGTCTTTATCGCCCGATGCGGTAAAATTTTTACGACCGTTTGCGTTCAACATAAGTTGCAAATCCTCTTTTGCCCAATGCTCTCAAAACAACTGTCAATACCAGATAACAGCTGCAATGATAGTGATAATAATAATCGTAAATACGACGTTGTTCCGGCGTATTCTGCAATCCGTATATTTCGCCCATCTGGAACACAAAATGTTCATTGGCAGGATGACTCTTGACCAATTCTTTGCAGAAAAACAGTACAGCCCAATATCCCGGATAACGATCCATGGAGACTTTCCAACACCAATGAGATTTTTTATGCGTAAGATAAAACGGCAGCACAATTAAATACGGTATCAGAAGAATAACCGCCAGCATCAGTGCGATAAAATGCTCCCATAACCGCAATATCCATGCAGAACGGTTTTGAACAGGCGAAAAAGCATAGCTGAAACTGTTGCGTTCCAGTACTCCGCCGGTATAAGGATCAATGATCCGCCCCGGAGTGACTATCTTGTTTTTTATTTCCAGTTTTCCTGCGACATAAGTCCGGTCAAAAATAATAGCATGTTCCACAGTACTTTCTTTGTCCACCAGAGATCGCTCACCGACAATGGCATTACTGATATTGCAGTGTGTTTCAACAAACGTATTGTCGCCCAGAACCAAAGGTCCGGCAAGCACACACTCTCTTTTTATGACCACATTTGTTCCGGTATGAACATTATCTGTAATCAAATACCCGGGCAGATTATAAAAATCATCATTCAAAACCTGAAAATTTACATTGAAATAACTTTCAAGCGAATCAATATGATAAAACTCAATATTACTTTTGAACAATACTCCGTCTCTGCAGCAGTAAATACCATCCGCCTCCCCGTCATCCGGACAGGGGACAAAAGAGTTTTGCAACTCTTCAAAAGTATGCGCCTTGGGCATAAGCATACCGTGTAAAATCAAACAATCATCTCCACACTCTTTGGCATACACTTCAAGCAAATGCCGTACAGTATCGTGACCGCCGCCCTTACAATAGTCAAGAGTCAATTCTCCATGTTTATATTCATAAAGATGTTCGGCAAGATGTTCATTATATGTCGGTCCCAACAGCAACAATGATTCTGCATTGCACCGCAGAGCAAGATCAATAAAATATTCAGCGGCACATCTTCCCCCAACCGGCATGATCCCCAGACTGCGGTCAGGGAAATACTCCTTGCACCACTCCTGCGGCTGAGAATAAGGATTTACTAAAAGATGTTTCATCTTACCACGCTCCTTTACCGGTCAGAATTGCCGGAACGGTTTTCAGCAATATCAGAAAATCCTTCCAGATACTTTGACTTGCAATATACTCTTTATCCAGAGCGATCTGTTTGGAAAAAGGCAGCTCACTGCGTCCGGAAACCTGCCACAGACAGGTGATTCCGGGCGTAATATTCAGGCGTTTACGTTCTTCCAATGTATAAGTACGCACTTCCGACGGCAGCGGCGGCCGCGGACCGACTAAACTCATATCGCCCAAAAGAACATTAAAAAGCTGCGGCAATTCATCAATACTGAATTTGCGGATAAAACGCCCGATGGGGGTGATTCTGGGGTCACGTTTCATCTTGAAAATAACTCCGTCACCGGATTCATTATGTTTCATAAGCTCTGCCTTGCGGGCTTCTGCATCAATATACATACTGCGGAACTTGTAAAATTTGAAATGTCTGCCGAATTTTCCCACCCGTACCTGACTGAAAATTATCGGCCCGGGACTGGTAACTTTGATAAGAAATGCAGTAAGCAGAAATATGGGACTGCCAATAATAACTGCAAATATCGAAAGAACTATATCCATCAGACGTTTAATAAATACAGAACTGCGAATGGTCAAATGCCACATCACCATACGCAATTGTATATTATGATGGCGGAATATTCCCGGACGTTTCAGCTCCCGCCGGAGAGCGAGAATTTCTTCATAGCGGTCCATATTTATTCACTCCTCAAAGTTAATGCCTGCATAAATTTTTTCAATTCATTGCGGCTTTTTTCCACATCTCCGGACATGATAATGGATATTTGATAAGTGTGATAATTTCCATCCGGTTCAAAATGTCTGCGGAAACCGAGAAAACCCGGAGTGGAAAGTTTTTCACTGCTGTACCATACCCAGACCAAAATTCTCGTACCGCCTTTTTCCGCATCAATTTCTGTAACGGCAAATTTATCATGCAAATACAATATTTTCTCTGAATTAACAGTCCATAAACTCGTTCTCAAACAATGGCTTGCAGGATGTATTTCATGAATATTTTTGCCGCATTTTACTGCCAGAACTGATATATCTGCATCGTTTTTTGTATAACGGTACTGTCTGACTGTTCCGGTCACAAAAAAGCGTTTTGTATTTTCATCCACTTGCAGACTTCTTCCCCAAAAATCACCGCAGTGAGTTGGAAAATCCGGAATAAAACCCGTCCCCTTGAAGTAAAATTCTTTTGAATGCAGCAAAACAAATCCGGTAGCAATAACCGCGGCTATGAAAAATACAGTTCCGCGTTTCAACTCATAACCTGTCCTTTTTGTGTACCATATCCAGCACAAACACAGCATGGTCAAAAGCATTTTTACCGCCCATGCCGCAGTTACCTGACACATCATTAAAAGCGAAAGCTGATAACTTGAACTTGGAGTTCCCAAAAGCAATATGATAACTGCCGGCAGCACTCTGTAAGCAAGCCGCCATGAGCCAATCAGCCACACTGCCGAAAATATTACTCCCACTGCGGAAGCAACTGCAACAGCATTGATATGATGTATTTGTACCGAAAATGTCAATAACAGTGACGGAATCAATATCAGCAATGCATAAAAATCGCATTTCCCGAACTTTTCCCTGTATACTGCCCAAAGTACAGCCGGAATACTTATCAGATAAAAAATCCAATCCCAATGATCAAGCCGTGACCCCATCCATGCCTGCCAAAGATACGGAGAATGCAGAAACAACGGCACAAATGAAACAATTACAGGAATTATTTTTATCATCATTTTTCCTCCGTTATTTTCCGGTTCGGTTCTGCAAAAATTTTACCGATGAGCATAAATATTGCAAATGCCAGAACTATTTGAACATACCCCAGTGCAACATGCCAGCCCCCTTGTAAAACTGCCTCGCCGCAGACACGAAACAGCAAAACTGTCAAAACTATCCGCAGAGTGTTGCCAATGATGATCGCCGGGATAATAAAAGCAAAATGCAGCAATTTCAACCAAGATTTTTGATGAAACATCTGTACAGTAATAAATGCAATCAATATAAACGCATCCAACTGATTGATCCCGCTGCAGGCATCAGTTATGGCAATGCTGACTCCGGGCAGATTAAGAGAAGTCCCGGAATATATCACACTCATTCCAAACAATTTTAATATTACGGCACTCAATACCGTAGCACTCAAGCGCAAAGGGAAACTCAACAACAGCATGAATTCTTCATGATAAGGCATAAAAACACAGCACCATAACGCCGGAATTACACTGTAAAACGCCATGAGCCTGCCGCTGAAATACAGAACAAATGCACAAATCAAAATAGTAAATGCAAAAGCCGTACTCAAACTGCCCGGAAAATCATGTGTCGGCAAAATTGCAAGAATATTGGCAAAAATCACCATCCCCCACGCTATACATTTTTCCGTGAATCCGGAATGATGGCAATCTGTTGCAGTAAAACTTTTCAACATTGATACAATCAATACAGTTGCCATTGCCAAATCGACCAATGCCGCATCCCACATGCCGGAAGTAAACATCGGCACTGTTGCCGAAAAAGCAACAATCCCCAGAAGCGTCCCGTACAACGCTCCCAGGGGATGTTTTTTTAACAAATCGCTATATGTTTTTTTCATACTCATTGCGGCATCTTATTAAGTTTTTTCAGATATTCAAGAGCTGTATTATTATCGGCTGATACCACCAAAAGCCGTCGGCACAATTCCCGTATTTTTTCCTGTTGAGTATTTATATTGCACTCTTTTATCCGCTGCTGCATTCCGATTATCCACAAATCTTTCATTTTGCGGCGCAAAGGCGTGCGGGAGGAAAGTTTTATAATATCCGGAATCATGGAAGATTTTCCTTTTTTATGCAGTTTATCAGCATAACAAAGCTGAGATTCCGGCATTTGCGGAGCCAATGTATAAGCACGGTTCGCTAAAATCAATGCCTGTTCAAGATTGCCATTTTCCGCAAATAATTCTGACATATTCAATAAAACCACGATCTGATACGGTGATTTCTCCGGAAATAAAGCATATTTTTTCAGTGCGGCTTGATTTTTTCCGTTTTCCCCAAGTGTTTTTGCCGCAAAAAAGAGTAAATCCAAATTCCCGTGAGCATCCGCATCTGCCAGCAAACGGCATGCTGTTTCTCTGTCGCCCTTTTTCAAACAAAGTTGAGCCATGCAGAATGGACCATATACCGGGTCTTTACTCAAAAACTGCAAATCCTTTTCCCGCAACGCGGCACTGGCAAACTTCCAATATTCCGGAACTATCTCCGGAGTAAAGTTTTGCATAAAAAGTTCTGACACTCTGTCCGGGTTTTTACTTTTTAACGCAAGTGCAATTTCATAACGCAGCATATCATTCTTTTTTGCCGGAAAATATTTTTTATATGCGGCAATAAGTTCCCCCGCCTCGGATAAATCTGTATTCAAATAATATTCAACAGCAATTTTAATGATTCCGGAATCTTTGCTGAATCTTTTTTGAGCGTCTTTCAATAAAGCGACATCAAGTGAATGACTCTTTTTTTGAAGGAGCAGGATAAATTTAGCGGTAAAAACATCAGGTTTGCGTTTATAAAGCATTTGAGACAAAGCCAAAAGCTGTTCACCCTTTTCAGCAGAAGACGACAGAGATCGTTTAAGCATATCGGAAACCATACTGTCCGCACGATCCTGCAAATCCAAATAGTTACGGTGCGATAAAAGTACAGTATAACTTGCCAATACTGCCGCCGGATCATCAGCATAAATATCAGCACAGAGAAACATGAAAGCCGCCAGCGGGGTATTAATATTTTTCCGCAAAGGAGCAACACATTCTTTCAGTAATGGCATATCATTTTTTGCCAAAGCCGTCAACGCATCAAAATAATAACTGCACAACATACCGCCTGTACCGGAGTCAGCTTGATACTCTTTTTGAAGTGCGGCAATTTTTTCAACTTTTTTGAGCAGACAATAAATTTCAGCCGTCTGTATGGCGATTGATTGATCATGATAAGTTTTCAGATATTTTTCAAAAACCTCCAGAGCCTGCCTGAAAGTGCGGAAATTGGCATAAAATCTGCCTAATGCCGGAGCAAAGGCAAATTCATTTTGTTCATACGCTTTCAACAAGGCATTTTCAGCCTCATTTATTTTTCCCGAGCGCAAATACAATTCCACTTTAGCCGCAAGAAGTTCCTGCTGCAAAAAAGCATCATCACTCTTAAAATTAAGTTCAAGAGCTGTCAGTTTTTCTTGAATTGTCAAATGCTCATGTTTAAAAAGCAGCAATGCCAATTCGCCGATCTTGTTATCACTGCTGCGCCGTTCAAGTTGAGCCGGATATTTCTTGAAGTTCTTGTTACGTCCGGCAGCATAAAGCAGAATTTGTTTCTCTCTGTCAGAAAGAGAGCTTTGAAGTGAAAGAAAGTTTTCCAGCCGTTCAAACTCCCGGGCAAAAAGCAAACTTCTGATATATTCAGCTTTATTTGCCGCACTCAGCGGATTAAGTTTGTGTGCCATATAGCTGTAATATACCATTTCCGGATAAATTTTCCGTTTTCCGGCAATGGCAGACAGCATGATATAAGCATTTTCATTATCATCGTCAGTGCGTATAAGCTGCAGCAACTGGGCTTCAGCGAGATCCAGCGATTTTTCATCACCACGCTGAAAATTGCTTTTTGCCGACTTTAAAAGTGCCACATTACGGTAATTGGAAAAAAGCAGAAATATCGTCATGCCGATAAAAGCAAAAAGTATCAGCAAGGCAGCAATAATAAGTACATGTCGTTTTTTCCAAATCTTTATCATATTATGATTGGCAGCTTCAGGCAAAAATCATTTTGCCATATAAAGTTTTTTACGTTTTTTCAAATAAAGTACAGTGCCGCCGCCAACGAGCAGTGTTGCAATGATTCCCGGCAGAGGCTGACCTGAAGGAGCTTTTCCGGAAGCATTGGCAGTATTCACTTTGAACACATAATATTCATGAGTTCCATTGGAACCAAAATTACCGCCGCCGAGATGCAGATTGCCATCAATAACTCTGACCTTACCCCAAAGTTCATCTTCAAACGGAGCACGCGGTTTGGTTGAAAGAAAAGTATTTCCCTGATTATCGGTCACATACAAACCGATACGGTCATTTGTCGAAAAAGTTGCAGAAAGTCCGTTATTGAAAGACCCGCTTGCACCACTATCAAGATTGTACCAGCCGAAATCCACCACACCTTCGCCGCGGTCAATAAAATTTTCATTATCGTTATCTTTTCCGCCACGGGCAAGGTCAAAAGCCACCGTTGTTTCGGAATCAAAAGTGAGCCACCCCTGATTTCCCTTGGTTTCATACTGATACGCCGCCATGACAGGCAGAACAGCAAACCCAATCAACAAAAATGTCAAAACATATTTTTTCATAAATGCACCTCTGAATTTAATAGATTTTCTTATTACGACTGTTACATTGCCGTCATAGCATGTAAGAAACTGCTTAACTCATGAACAGCATTACAAATAATATATCATAAAAATTATAAATTACAACCCCGGCAATAATGTTATCTGCATTTTTTATATATAAATATTTTTGTCGTTTATATAGAAAATATGTGCATGAAACTAAAAAAAATAAATTCTCATTCAGAGAGCTATGAAACTTTTTAGAAGTTTTAGATGAATTTTTCAATATATACAATTTTCTCAGTATAAAAAAAATCCCCGAACCAATGGGACGGGGATTTTTTGTTAATAAACTGTATATTATGATGCAGTTTTTTCGGCTGGTTCTATCATGTTGGGATAATCATAATTAGGAATATTTTTTTCATCTTCAAACCACTTAACAGTACCAACGTTATCAAATTGACCGACGTGACCGTCAACAAAAAGAGCATTACCGGCTTCTGTATGATTATCTTCAGCATCAGCGGCAACAGCACTGTCTGCTTCTGCGGATTCACTTAAGCCGGACCAGTAAGTATATGAAAGATTGCCTGCTGCAAGAGTTGAATTTTCTGATTTGCTTGCTTTAGTGGATGACGGACAAATGTACATTCCAACATCTGTAAGTTTTTTGGTTGAAATCAAAAGATTCAAGTGTGCTTCTGCTGTATTCGTAGCTGATTTGGGATACCAGCCTTCCCATTTCATCATGTTGGCATACTGTTTGATACCGAGACCGATCTGTTTGAGATTGCTCATGCAGGATGCTTTACGTGCAGATTCACGGGCAGCGTTGAGAGCGGGGAGCAACATTCCGGCGAGAATTGCGATGATAGCAATTACGACCAAAAGTTCGATGAGTGTAAATTCACGACTTTTTTTCATTTTTTGTTTTCCTTTTGTTAGGGTTAGTTTTCACGGACGACTTACCTTTTGTAATCCGTTCTTCTTTTTAGAAGTTACCTATATTATAGTGTATTTTTTTGATTTGGCAACCCCCGAAATTAAAAAAAGTTGATTTTTTTCGTTTTTTTGTGATTTTTTAACAAAAAATATATGTCATTCATATTACAGCAGATATTACAAAAAATATTGTTTTATTGTTAATTATCTTATGATACATTCCCTGTATCATTGCTTTTTACTTTCTTTGATAAGAAAGTAAACAAAGAAAAATAACCTTTCAGGCAAAAATGTAATATCCTGCCCGCAGGCTGATTGCAGCGCCTGCGCTTCGCTTATATGAGGCGTGACGGCTTTGCCGTGATATTAATGGGGATGGACATCCCCCGGCTTTGTCGCACGTCTTATCGTTTCAGCCGATGGAGCTGCTCCCAAAAAAGTTGAAGCGCAGTTTCGCGTAAGCATTACAAAAAGGGGGTGAATTCCCCCCCCCCTTCGCGGCGCCTGCCGCACTATTTCTCTGAGTGCGGATTTTTTCCAAGAAACAGTGATTTCGCGGTAATCTACCAACCGGTCGTAATTGCTATCATCGCAATTCTCGCCGGAATGTTGCTCCCCGCTCTCAATGCTGCCCGTGAATCTGCACGTAAAGCATCCTGCATGAGCAACCTCAAACAGATCGGTCTCGGTATCAAACAGTATGCCAACATGATGAAATGGGAAGGCTGGTATCCCTGCAAGGCTACTGCCAATACCTCTGCTGTTGATGCTTTTAATCTGTTGATTTCAACCAAGAAAATGACTGATACCGGAATGTACATCTGCCCCTCAGCTACCACCAACAACACCAAATTGACTGCTACTACTGCTACTTTGGCTGCTACTAACGTTTCATATCTTTATAATGCACAGCAAGCCCCCAATAAAGGTTTGTCAGAATCATCTGCTGCAGAGTTGCCTGTTGTTAAAGATGCTTCTACCAACCATACCGATGCTGGTAATGTCCTTTTCGTTGATGGTCATGCCGGTCAATTTGACACTATTGATGGAACCGCTTGGGATGCTAAAGCATCTATCGGCCCTAACTTGGCGGACTCTGAGATTAACTGGAAATAATTTTCATCCAAGTATTGAAAAAACTCAAAAATCCCTGAACAGCAATGTTCGGGGATTTTTTTTGCACTTTTTCAAATTTTTAACTTGAAAACCTAAAAAAATATAGTATTTTAGGCTTGTAAACCTAAAATATATAAATAGGAGTCTTTTTATGGCGTATATCAAGCGAACAATTGAAAATGAGTTGCGGCAGAAATTTTTTAAAGGCAAGGCTATTATTATTTACGGACCGCGTCAGTGTGGAAAAACGACTATGCTGCGTCATTTGATGCAGGAATTTGAAAATGATGCTTTGTGGCTGAATGGAGATAATCCTGATACCAAAAAATTATTATCCAATATCACAGTCAGTTCATGGAATATGGTTATCGGCAAACGCAAAATAGTTGTTGTCGATGAAGCTCAAAGTATAGAAAATATCGGTATCGCATTAAAACTTGTTATTGATGAAATGCCGCATATCCAAGTTATTGCAACCGGGTCGTCGTCCTTTGAATTGATGAATAAAACAGCTGAACCGTTGACCGGACGTAAATTTGAATATCGGTTATTGCCATTTTCTTTTGCAGAATTATGTGCAGAACATGGTTTTTTTGAGGAAAAACAACAAAGAGAGCGGCGAATTCTTTTCGGCAGTTATCCGGATGTTGCCGCTAATCCCGGCGATGAACAGCAGCTTTTGGAAGAATTGGCAGGAAGTTATTTATTTAAAGATATCTATGCGCTCGATGGTTTGCGTAGAAGTTCGTTGATAGAAAAAATAGTTACAGCGTTAGCAATGCAGTTGGGTTCAGAAGTAAGCTGCAATGAACTTGCAGGTCTGACAGGTACTGATAATAAAACTGTTGAGAGATATTTGGATTTATTATATAAATGTTATGTTGTTTTTCCGCTGCGTTCATTCAGTCGTAATTTGCGTAATGAAATAAAAAAAGGATTTAAAGTTTACTTTTATGATTTAGGAATACGGAATGCCGTGATAAATAATTTTTCCCCGCTTGCATCCAGGACAGATGCCGGTGGAATGTGGGAAAATTATCTTGTTCTTGAGAGATTGAAAAAAAATTTGAATGTTCCGTTTCGCCCTAATATGTATTTCTGGCGTACAGTTGCTCCGCAAAGTAATGAAATAGATTATATTGAGGAAAAAGACGGCATACTGTCTGCCTATGAATTTAAATCCAATCTGTTATCAAAAGCAAAAATACCTTTGACATTCACACGGGCTTATCCGGAGGCTGAAACGTCAATTATTACCCCGGAAAACTATGAAACTTTTATTGCAGATGGGATTTTTTAAGTTATCCTCTGATAAAAAAATCACGGAAAAACTCACAATTCACCGAACAAAAATCCCACAATCCACCGAATGAAAATCCTACAACTTACCGAATAAAATTTCAACAATCCACCGAATTGAGCTTGATTTTTTCATTTTCAGATGTATATTTACATATAATCCATATATGAAAAAAGGTGAATATTATGAAAAAGTATCGGAAAAGAATTGCTGACGGTATTATTACTCGCAAACTTGAAGGCAAAGGAGCTGTTTTGATCGAAGGGGCAAAATGGTGCGGTAAAACGACTACGGCTGAACAGCTCGCCAAAAGTGTTTTGTACATGTCTGATCCGGAAAAATGCAGACAATATATGGATATGGCAGATATAAATCCGAAAATCCTTCTGCAAGGTGATGCTCCGAGACTTATTGATGAATGGCAGCTTGCGCCGAAATTATGGGATGCGGTTCGTTTTGAAGTGGATCATCGGGATGGATACGGACAATTTATTTTAACCGGTTCTTCCGTGCCGCCGCAATCACAGGCAATAAATCATTCCGGCACCGGGCGTTTTGCATGGATAAAAATGCGTCCGATGAGTTTGTTTGAATCCGAAGAGTCCAATGGTACGGTTTCTGTCGGAGATTTATTTAAAAATAATACAGATATATATGGTGAAAATAAGTTATCTATTGAACAGTTGGCGTTTTTAGTATGCAGAGGCGGTTGGCCCGGAGCAGTTGATATGCGCAACGATATTGCTCTTGAACAGGCATTTGATTATTTTGATGCAGTTGTAAAATCGGATATCCGTCGTGTAGATAATGTCTCCAGAGATCCCGGACGGGCAGCAAAATTGATGAAGGCTTACGCCAGACATCAGGGGGGACAAGTCACCAATACTGCAATAAAAGCTGATTTGCTGGCTAACGATAACATGTCATTGGATGATGACACGCTGTATTCTTATATTTCAGCTTTGAAAAAAATATTTGTTATTGAGGATATGGAGGCGTGGAATCCTAATTTGCGTTCCAAGACAGCAATCAGAACATCCGACACCCGTTATTTTTCAGATCCGTCAATAGCGGCGGCGGCACTCGGCTTGGGTCCGGAAGATTTGTTGAATGATTTAAATACTTTCGGGCTGTTTTTTGAAACGATGTGTATTCGTGATTTGCGTATTTATGCGGATGCACTTGACGGAAAAGTTTATCATTACCGGGATGCGGCAGGATTGGAATGTGATGCAGTAATTCATTTACGCAATGGTTCATACGGACTTGTGGAAGTAAAATTGGGCGGCGATACGCTTATTGAATCCGGAGCTGAAACATTAAAAAAATTGGAACAAAAAATAGATACGGCACGTATGAAAATGCCGTCATTTAAAATGGTAATAACCGGTGTTGGAGATTATGCCTATTGTCGTAAAGACGGCGTATTTATTGTGCCGATAGGCTGTTTGAAAAATTAAATAACAAACATTATAAAAATTTTTGAAAATCTTTCTTTTTTCAGATTTCATTCCCATATGGGAATGAAAATTTTTAACATTTTTTAACATTTTGTTTTTTATTTAGATAAATAAAATATTTTTAAGTTTTGTATTAATGATATTTTGCATGCATGCAAAATGGCAGAAATTATGATTTTGCGGTAATCTACCAACCGGTCGTAATTGCTATCATCGCAATTCTCGCCGGAATGTTGCTCCCCGCATTGAACTCTGCTCGTGAATCTGCACGTAAAGCATCCTGCATGAGCAATCTCAAACAGATCGGTCTCGGTATCAAACAGTATGCCAACATGATGAAATGGGAAGGCTGGTATCCTGATGCTAAAGACTCTGTTGAAGCTTTTAATATTTTGATTAATACCAAAAAATTGACTGATACCAATATGTATATCTGCCCCTCAGCAACTGAAAACAATGAAAAAGTAAACGGTACTGTTCAAACTACAGTCAGCAGAACTGCACCTTTGGGAAAAAAGAACGTTTCATATCTCTATTATGAATATAATGATAGTGATTCTCCCAAAGGATTGAGCGAATCTTCCGATGCTGACAGCCCCGTTGCTGCTGACGCTGAAACCAACCACACTGATGCAGGTAACTGTCTCTTTGTTGACGGTCATGTCGGTCAGTTTGACAGTGAAGGAACTACTTCATGGACCACTAATATTGCTAAATACAGCAAACTTAAAGCGAAAGCAGATTGATAATATATTTAAGAAAGATTTCAAAAATCCCCGTTCCATTGGTTCGGGGATTTTTTTTAACAGAATATTTGATAATTGTCAATTCAATTGCTTTATTCTGTTGATGATTCCGGAGTATATTTTATCATTATATATTATTACTTTTTCTTTCAATTTCAATAATATTTTCAGGAGATATATCAATATTTTCAATCTTAAACGGAACAGCGTCGACAAAAATGCAATCTTCGCAGAGCCACAATTTTTCATATTTTTCCCGGGCAAAAAGAATTGTATTTACATTTGCTAAAGAGGTAATTTCAAAAGTAATTCAAAAGGTTGTGTACTAAACGTAGACTGATAATTTGAAAAAATTGAGGGGTTTGGGGTATAGTGAATTGCGATAGCAATGAACGACAATACCCCAATGTGGCTAATCCGGCGGAAGATTTGATTGCTCATTCCATAAAAAAATGGAAGGAGCAATCAAACATTCCGCCGAAAAACAGCCTGACACCACCCAGACGCTGACACTCACGCGCC
>JAFVPG010000093.1 GCA_017505415.1 Lentisphaeria bacterium
CACCTCTCACACCTCTCACACCTCTCACACCTCTCACACCTCTCACACCTCTCACACCTCTCACACCTCTCACACCTGATATATCCACCTTGATTCAAAAAATATCTCAACATTTAATTGTTAAGTTATTTATTAATAAATATTGCATTGCAGACAATATTAATTACAAACTTAACTATATTATTTTTATCAGCTCAAAAATATGCAAATACAACATGAACAGCAAATAGAGATAAATTCTGCTGAATCAGAGGAAAATATCCAGTTGCGGAAAATGCTGAAATTCAATCCGCAAGATACTATTGATGAGGCAAATGAATTAGCCGCAAATTTCAATGATATTGACTTGCATATTTTCAATACTCCGGATGAATTACCCGCTGAAATCCTGTCGCAAATTGAGCAGGACGGTATTGAACAGAACCGTGTGCGGGCGTGGATCGATATGGAGAATATGCGTGATGTCTATCTGGTTGCCTCCAATGTCCGTCCGTCAGATGTCAGCCGTACACTTGGACATGAAATTATCGGACACAAAGGATTGCGTTCAGTTTTCGGAGAGAATTTCAATACGGTACTTGACAGTGTGTATAATTCACATTCCGAAGAGTTGATACAATACGCCAGGACATACAACCGTGATACTGAAACGATTGAAAACCGCCGTTATCTGACGGAAGAATTTCTGTCTGATTGTGCGGATGCCAATGTCAAACCGTCATGGTGGAAAGAGTTTATTGCTTCAATCCGTCAGATGTTGCGGCGTATTTTCCCGAAAATGCGTATAAGTGATGCCGACATTAACGGCTGGCTGTCAAAGGCTCACCGTGCAGTGCAGCAGCAGTCCCCCCAGACCGGAAACAATAACGGTGCAAGGTTTTCCATTATCGGGGAAAAGGGAGCGGTTGATTTTAATTCGCAAATCAATCCAATCGCAATGCCGAAAGTACCTGACGGAATTAACTTGAAATCTATTCCAGAAGTGAGAGATTATTTAATAGAAGTATTCAGCGGTAGTAAATTTGAAATTCAAAGCGATGGACGTCCAGTTGCTGTTGAAGATAAAGGCATACAATCAGCAGTAAAAAAACGCAATAAAAGCAGACAAGCATTATTTGATTTAAAAAATATAGTTGAAACATCTTTTTTTGCCGGTTATGAATATGCAGATAAAAGACATTTGCAAAAATCAAAAGACCTAAACGGACAATTTGTGTATGCTAATTTATTGAATATTGAAAATTCACCTTATGCAGTTGTTATTAAACTGGATGATTTTGCAAATGATGATTATGTAAAGTTCAAGGATATTGCCGTAAAAGAAATGGCATCAGCTGTACGCGGGAGTACTGACAAGAATAGTCTTGCTAACCCACCAGCCCAGATGCCTGAATATACAATACAAGAAGTTATTGATTTTGTCAAATCAAATTTTAAAGAAAATTCGCTTTTTTCTGAAAATGTGGCAAAAGATTTTAATGATAGAGTTGATGCCGCTTATTTTTCTGCCGTCAATCGCGGCGATATGGAAACGGCTCAACAAATGGCTGAAAATAAGGCAATGCAGGACGGATATAAAATTATTGATCCTGAAAAATTGGAAAATTTCCTCTTTTATTCTTTCACTTTAAGAATGCCGTTTAAAATTTCTTCCGCTATGACAAAATGGGATTATACTTCAAAATCTCCATATTCTTTCAGTTATTACAATATGCCGGGTAAATCTTGGGAGCATACTCCAGAGGGGATTATCCGCGTTGCAGACCATTGGAATTTTTACAGCAGGGGGGAACAACATTGTATAACAGATGTTCCGGTTGAAGATAATACCCACTGGACTATTGCACAATATCAGAATGGGACTTATCATGTTATTGATTCTTTGCCAAAATTGGATATAAACGCATCCAGCAGCACAGACAAAGCAATAGAATCAGAAAATTTGAAAAATGCTCAACATGAATATCCGCAGATGTTCACTAAAAAGCAATCGCCCCACTATCTGCACAAAATTTTTATAAGAAATAAAAATACCGGTGATGTTTTAGGGCGTATAGTAAAGGATAATTTCAACAGCAGATTTTATGAAGTTGATACAATAGACGGCAATCGTATTAAGGTTTTAAAAAAGAATGCTGAAGTTTTGTCGGCAGCAGAATTAAAATCCGCTTCAAAATTCGCTATTGATGAAACTGATAATGTTATTAAAACTCTTGCGCCAATAACCTATGATGATGACGGAAATATTATTCCTTTGTCCCAGAGGTTCAATAAACGCAAAGACGATATAAGGTTTTCGGTAATTCAGATGTCGGAGGATGAGCAGAATGATTATGTCAATGTCCTCAAGCCTTTTATGCTCAAAAATCCCACGGCAGGCAAGTCCGATGTCATGGAATTTCTTAAAGGCAAGGGCGTGAATATTTCAGACAAAGAGGCGTGGTATTGTGCCATGATCGCTCACTCCGAAAATAAATCCGCGATTGCCAAAGAAAGAGTTAAACGCCGTAATGACTGGCTGTATGAAAATGTCGATTTGTACCGTCAGGTCATTGACGTTGCAGGCAGTGACTTCAAAATCAAACCGTCATTGACTTTTGATGGAGAGGATTTTACCGGCTCTTTTATCTCCCCGGAGTTCCGCAAATACTCACGAAAACGCAAACAGCGTAATGATGAATCCGATAAACAATACAAAAATTATCTAAAACGCCGAGAAAAGGCTCTCGCCAATGCCGAGGGTATGAGTTCCGATGAAATCGCACAGGCTATTGCAGAGAAATACGGTCAGGATGCCAAATTTATTCCAGTTTTATCCTCGGATCTGCCAGTCCATAAAGCAAGTCAGCTATAAATATACCGCTCAATGTCAAAACTCCGGCAATAAAAAATAATGCCATCTGCAACGGATAATCTCTGCTTGATAATGCCAGCAACGACAAATTGCCCATTCCCGGAATATTAAAAACATATTCCACAATCACACTGCCGGCAATCAACGACGGCAGCAGTCCGGAAAAAAGCGTAATCAATGTAATAAGTGCATTTCTGAATCCATGGTGAAACACAACCTCAAATTCCGAACATCCTTTGGCTCTGGCAGTTCGAATATACTCACAATGCATCACTTCAAGCATGCCGTTTCGCGTAAATCTTGACAATCCTGCCAGCCCGGCATACGACAGGCAAACCACCGGCAGAACACAATGAAAAAGTGTTTGCGCCATTATTTCCCATGTCGTTTTCAAATCAGCATTTGCCACAGTAAGCCCCTTGAGCGGGAAAAACGGAAACTTGCCGCCTTCGCAAAAAAGAGTTTGCAGCAGCAATGCCACCCATATACCCGGCAATGAGTACAAAATGAAATAAAAAAGCGTAATACTTTTGTCCTGCCATGAATCAGCCTTCAACGCAGAATAAACTCCTGACGGCACAGCAATAAGATAAGTTACAAGTACAGCAAGCACATTCAAAAGCAGAGTCACCTGAACTTTATCCCCGATAACTTCCATGACATCCCTGCCGGGATCGACCACTGCACTTTTGCCGAAATCTCCCTTTGCTGCCACTTTGCTGAACCACAGGACAAAACCGGTCAGAACAGGTTTGTCAAGATATAATTCCTCCCGCAATGACTGATTCTGTCCGAGAGTGCTGTTCTGTTCGGAATTCACCACCCCCGCCCCGCCGTCAGTACTGAATAATGAACTTTTGGCAGGATCTCCGGGCGCACAGCGCAGCAGAATATAACTCAATGCCAATATGGAGATCAAAGTAATGATCCCCAGCAATAAACGCTTGGCAATATATATCAGCATCTTATTCAGCAATATCCTTCATAAGAAGTTCCATGGCTTTCAATACAGCCTGACGGCGGATTTCATGACGTGTTCCGTAAAAATGGAATTCAAAGGCTTCAATAGTTTCTGCATTACCGATTGCAATATAAACCAATCCAACCGGTTTTGCAGAAGTTGCTCCGCCGGGGCCTGCAATACCGGTTATACTTACGGCATGATCACTGGCAAGATTATCCAGAACGCCCTGACACATTTCGATTGCACAATCTGCACTGACTGCTCCGAAATTTTCGATAGTATCAAGACTGACATTCAGCAGACGGCATTTTAATTGATTACTGTATGAAACAACACCACCGAGAAAAACCTGCGATGCACCGACAGTGTTGGTAATCTTTGATGCAAGCATTCCTCCTGTACAGGATTCTGCAACCGCCAGAGTTTCTCCTTTGCTTATCAATTTTTCAATAAGTATTGCCGCCTGTTCCGTAAGCATATCACACCACCTTCTATAAAAAAAACAATCTTTTATCACTTTACGATTTGTTAAAATCAATTTGTTGTGATAAATTAACACTACTTATTGAAAAAATCAAACCTTGAAAGCAAAATATTATGAAATTACTCGTAAATCCTTCTAAAATCTGCGGAACAGCTGAAGTTCCCGGTTCAAAATCCCATACGATCAGAGGCGTGATAACTTCCATACTCGCTGACGGAGAATCAATTCTTCATGCTCCGCTCCAATCCGCCGATACCGAAAGCGCACTCAATGCCGCAAAAAAATTCGGTGCATCTTTTCGTATCGGCGATGACGGTTCATGGCACATAAAAGGAATAGGCAGCAAAACTCCGGCAGTTACAGATGTAATTGACCTCGGCAATTCCGGAACATCTATGCGTTTGCTGTGTGCCGCTGCAAGTCTTTTTGACCGGGAAATAAAATTTGACGGCGATGACTCTCTGCGTACACGCCCGATGAAGCCGCTGCTCGATGCACTCAAAATGCTCGGAGTCGAAACTTCAAGCACAAACGGCAAAGCTCCTCTCTCCGTCAAAGGTCCGTTGCAAGGCGGCAGATGCACAGTTTCCGGAGTTTCAAGCCAGTATTTAAGCGCACTGCTTTTTGCAGCACCTCTTGCATCTGCTCCGACTGTCATCGACCTTGAATCACTCAATGAACAACCCTATGTGGAAATGACCTTGAAATGGCTTGATTTTCTCGGTATAAAATACAAAGCCGCCTCAAATCTTCTTCATTTTGAAATTGAAGGCAATCAGCAATATCACGCATACGAAAAAGTCATTCCTGCCGACTTCTCAACTTCTCTTTTCGTTCTCGGTGCTGCACTGCAATCCGGCAGAGACAGCGGCACAGATATAAAAAATCTCGATTTCAGCGACTCGCAGGGCGACAAGGAAGTTTTCCGCTTTTTTGAACAGTCAGGCGCAAAAATCGAATATGGCAAAAACGTTCACATCCCAGCCTTGCAGAAACTTAAAGGCGGCAAATTTGATTTGAACAACACCCCGGATTCATTGCCGGTTTTCAGCGCAGTTGCAGCAGGAATCAAAGGTGAAACTTTTCACTGTCTGAATGTTCCGCAGGCACGCATAAAAGAAACCGACCGCATTGACTGTATGACCCGTGAGCTTCGCAAAATGGGCGGTATTGTCGAAGAACTTC
>JAFVPG010000094.1 GCA_017505415.1 Lentisphaeria bacterium
AAATTGAAGCACAGCTTGCCGCCGCACGCCGCACTTACAACAGTGCTGTTACTGATTTCAACAATGCAATTCAAATGTTCCCCGGCTGTCTTTTTGCTTCTATGGCACGTTTTCAGAAACGTGAGCTTTTTGAAATCCCGGAAGCTGAACGCCAGAATGTCGATGTCAACGAACTTTTCAAACGCTGACAAGTAATTTATGCCGCTTTTTGACGCAAAAGAATGTGCGGATAAAATCTTCAATTCCCCTCTAAGAAAAATTATTGAAGATTACGACCGCAAAGCAAACCGCTGGAAAATTGCAGGACTGATTATCATTGCCATCGGTATATGCAGTTTTCTGTTTCTGGAAATACCATATCCTTTTTTCATTGCCTTTGCCGGAATTTTTGTCCTGGCGATTTCCAACAAAGGACGCAGAAAATACTTCCGGACAGTTATAATTCCGGAACTTTTCAATTTGGCAATGCCATCTTTGAAATACAGACCCGATCTTGGTATTTCCGAAGGTAAATTTCTCTCCTACGGTCTTTTCAACAGTTATGACCGTTACTCTTCCGAAGACAGAATTTCAGGTCAGATAGGAGCAACAAAATTCACCGCCGCCGAAGTGCATATTGAAAAAAAACATAAGGACAAGGACGGCAAAACTCACTACAGTACAATTTTCAAAGGTGTTCTTTTTGTCGCTGATTTCAACAAGGTTCTCAACAGCCGCACTGTCGTTCTGCCCGATGTCGCTGAACGCTGTTTCGGTAAACTCGTCGGCAATTTTTTACAGAAAATGAATTTCTTTGACGGTTCTCTCGTCAAACTTGAAAATCCCGAATTTGAAAAACTTTTTTCCGTTTACAGTCACGACCAGATTGAAGCACGTTATATTCTTACACCGCAAATGATGGAAGCTCTTACCGCATTAAGAAAAAGACATAAATCCGGTATGCGGCTCGTTTTTGAAGAAGAGCATGTAGCAATCGCCATATCAAAATCTTCAGGCTGGCTCGAACCGCCGTTTTTCGGCAAATTCGCACGTGTGGAAGTCCTTGAAAAAATCCTCATCGAACTCGAAGAAGTTCTCAATATAGTCGAAGCACTTGACCTCAACACACGCATCTGGACAAAAAGATAAAATCAGAAAATACGTTCTATTCTTCCCATGAACGCATTTCCGCACAAACTTTTTTGAATACTTCCAGAGGAGAACATTTCCCACTGTAATCACGAGTTTCCGGATTTACAAAAATTGCACGTTCCTGCGCCGTTGTCATCTGCCAGAAACTTTTTATATCCATATCGCCCTCGCCTATCGTTGCATCTGCAAAATGCTTTCCGCAACGTTTCGGAGTCGTATTTGAACGGCATTCATCAAAAACATACCAATCTTTAACATGAAAATGCACCACATATTTACGCAGTTTTTCAAATGCAGTCAGCGGATCTCCGGCAGTTGCCACATTGCCCTGATCAAAAGTTATCCTCAAATCAGGAACCTGTTCCAGAACCTCAAGACATTCATCCGCAGTCGTTATCGGACTGTTGACGTACCCTGTACTTTCCAGAGTCAAAGTAACTCCGGAACCTTGAGCATATTCACAACATCTGCCGTAATAATCAATATATCTTTGACGATCATCTTCCAAACTTGTTTGCATTTTTCTCGGAAATGGCGGTATCATCATTACCGGGGCGCACATTTCACGGGCATCATCAAGTGAAGATTTGAACTCATCAAAATATCCTGCATGGCCGTTAACAAAACCATTTTTGAACATTGTATGGGATGCGATGTACAATCCGGCATCATCACATATTTTTTTCAGATACGCAGCTCTGCAATCATGCAGTCCTATCCAATCTATCGCCTCCATTCCGCATGCAAGCGCAGTCTGGACGATCTCCTCAACCGGACGATCATACATCATTAATGACATCATGCAAATTTTCATAATAAATTCTTTCCTGAAAATCCCCCCCCACTGAGCAAATTATCCGAAAATCTTTTTCATGGCATTAACTGTCCTGACAGCAAGATCATAATCAGGAATATTAAGATTTTCACCACGGGAGAATGGAATCATTTCTGCCGTAAAAGCACCTTTGTACCCGATTTTATCCAAAGAAGTGACAAGTTTATCAAACTCTACATCACCATCAAGAATATCTTCCCCGAAGTCAAGAACACATCCCCAATCACCGGATTTTTTATAATTCTTGACATGTACCGCTTTGATCCTGCTGCCAAGAATTTCAACATAATCGACAGCGGGAAGCTGATACTGACAATTTGCAATATCAAGGTAAATACCTACTGCAGGAGAATTTATCTCATCCAGAAAATATTTCCATTCCATCGGTGACAGCAAAAATCTGTTCCAGACATTTTCAACACCGATATTGACGTTATATTTTTCTGCAATAACTGCAAGTTTTTTTAATGCAGCAACGGATTTATCCCAGACGCTTTTGTAGGTACGGACGGGAGAGTCAGGAGCAAGTCCTCTGGTTGCACCGGGAACAAGCAAAACAGTTTCAGCTCCGAGCAGAGCAGCAACTTCGATATAACGCTTATTGAATTCAAAAGCAGCGGCAGCTTCTGCTTCATCTTCAGCAGAAATCGGCTGTGCCCAGCCGGCACCGCTTGCCATTGTGCGAAGTCCGACATTTTTTGCTTTTGCATACTCTCGTATTTTAATACATTCTTCATCGGAAATCGAGGGAAGAATAATGTCTCCGAAAGTAAGTTCAATACCATCAAGTCCCTGTTCTGCTGCAAAATCAATAAATTCATAAGGAGTTTTTGCGCCTTCAAAACCACCGAAAACCCAATAATTGAGAGCTTTATACATATTTGACCTCCACTGTTTTCTTTTCTGTTGCTGATTCAATTTCCGCCATAACCACAGTCAGTGAATCAAAAATTGAATCAGGATTCTGCCAGCGGTCAGGAGTTACATTATCACGGACACAAGCAGTAAAATATTCAAGTTCACGATGCCATCCGGTAGGCAATGCTGCATCTCCGGTATCCGGGGTTTCAATTTTTCCGTCGTTCCAGTAAACATGGAAACCGGCAGCATCCAATTTTACTGCTGCTTTTTCACAAATGATCTGAAAACTCATTTCAAAAGGAACATTATTGGGAGCGCACCAGCCTCCTTCAGCCGTAATAAGTTTGCCGTCACCGTAATCATAAGCAGTCATAATATGGTCAATCCCCTTGTCACTGACAACTCCGCGGACCCCAAAACTTGAAACTGCATGCGGACGTCCGAAAAGATGACAGACAAAATCAGTATCATGCAAATGCAAATCAAGCGCAGCACCACCAGCCATCTCTTCTTTCATAAACCAGTTGTTCCATGCATTACCGTCGACTGAGGGTGACAAACGGCGGAAAAGTGCGGATTTTACCTCGCCGACTGCTCCTGACTTGATAAGTTTTACAGCAGTATCATATTCAGGCCATGCACGGACACACATACCGGCATTGAAAAACAAGCCGTCAGCAGCTTTTACCGCCTCACGGATCTCTGCAAGCTGCTCAAGATTGCGGCAGAGCGGTTTTTCGCAGAAAACATGTTTGCCTGCTTTGAGTGCCGCCAGCAAGTATTGAGTGTGCAAGGGAGTGGGAACACAAATGTCGATAATGTCTGCATCTGTTTCAGCAATCATTTCAAATGCATTTTCATAAGTTGCAATACCGGTCATATCCAATGGGACAGAATTATCTCCGCCGCCGATGTTGCCGATCACCTTGCTGATGTCTCCGGTAAGTTTCACCGGATCAATATCCGCCACTGCAGCCACACGGACACCCGCAAGTTCATTGTAAATACGGAAATGTGTCGATCCCATAAATCCAAGACCTATCAAAGCTGCTTTTACTTCTTTCATAAAATACCTCCATTGGTTGATTTTAATTTTACAGTACTGCATGAAATGAAAAAAATAAATAGATTTTTTTGCAAATAGGTGGATTTTTCTGCAAATAATGCTATTTTATCCCCCAAAAGGAGTTTTCTGTCATGAAAGATTTACAGCTTGAATTGCTTTTAAGTGATAAAGCATGCCGGATAATTGACAATTTCGCATACTTGATGAACTTGCAGGTAGTTTTCTATTCCATTGATGGCAAAGTAGTTAAGAGAGGGAGAAACGAAAATAACTGTGAATACTGCAAATACATGCAAAAACAAATCTTTTCCGTTGATGACTGTTTGAAACTTGATATTCAAAAGCAAAAAGAATGCCGGGAAAAACAGACAACTCTGGTCTATCAATGTCACGCCGGTTTGACTGAGGCAGTCACGCCGATAGAACTTTACAACAATGTCGTCGGCTATGTTATCATAGGTCAATTCCGTATGCACCGCAATCCGCCGACATTCCTGAAAAGTGACAGTCTGCAAAAACTTTTCATGGCACAGAAACATATCTCTTTCGAGGAGCTTGACCATATTCTTGCCATGTTCAAAACTCTGCTTGAATATATTACCGAAAAAGAACTTATTTCAATTCCCTCAGATTACCGTCTGCACAAACTCAACAGCTATATTGAAAACAATCTTTTCAATAATATTTCTATTGCCCAAGCCGCCAGATTCATGACCTGTCCCATGAAGATACATTAAAAGTGGCATTTTTTTATTAGGGTCA
>JAFVPG010000095.1 GCA_017505415.1 Lentisphaeria bacterium
AAGAGGTGCATCTCTGTTAAGTACACCTCTACACACCTACCACAGTGTTCCAGCAAATACAAAAGCAGAAATGCACCATATATGCAGAATTGCAATATATGGTACAAAATACCTTTGCTGGAAAAAGCTCTATTCTAATTGTGGTAGTTTTGTAGAGGCAGCTTTTTATACTATATGTTTTTTTAATTTTGTTTAGTTTTTATAGATTTTTACTCCTTCTTGTCTTGTACAGAAAATATACTGCAAAAAAAAACTTTTGCAAGTAAGTATAATTAAAAAACTTTCTTTTTGCAAAAATGGGGTGGACACCCTCTCTTTTTATCAAGAAGAAAGTTTTTCCGCCGCCCCCCCTGAAAAAATCACACTTCAGTTGTTAATTTGTCTTCGATGAAAAGGCAAATATCTTCGAGGGCCTGGAGCTGCATTTTGCGTTTGAGGTCGTGGAGGAATCCGTGTTCGACCCGTTCGTAGACTTTCCATTGAGAGTTGATGGACATTTTTCGGTGTTGTTGCGCTATGAGTTTTGTGAATTTTGAATCGAAGAGGTGTTCGTATTCGGCTTCCATGAAAAAGGTTTGCGGATTGTCGTTACGGACGTAATTTTTTAGAGAGAGCCGTTCATAGCGTTGCGGGTCCTGTTCGTATGGTGCGCCGGCAATATCCTGCATAACTCCCCATGTTTGCGGCATTATGCCTTCAAAGGGCAGGAAGTCATACGGAGTAGCCTGAAGGATTGCCTTGACGGGACGGATTTCCGGGTGTTTGAGTTTTGAAACATCTTCGCCGAGTTCGCCGGGGAGGGCATAAGCGCAGAGAGAGGCGAGGTGCGCGCCTGCGGATTCTCCCCAAATTGCGATACGTGGAGATTTCCCTTTTTTGAGCAGAATATCAACGAAAGTGTCGAAAGATTCACGGACATCTGAGATTTGTTCAAACGCATCTTTTGCGTTCAGACGGTAATCCGTAGAGGCACAAGAGCAGCCCCGGCGGGCGAATTCATCCATGAGTATATGAGTGCCTCCCTGGCGGGAACCGTGCCTCCAACCGCCGCCGTGTATGAAGAATATGGCGGTATCTTTTTCCGGAGCTTCTGCTTCAAAAACATCAAAAACTCTGCCAATTTGCAATGGTGAATCAAGATAGTAACTGTAAAAAACGTTTTTCATAGTCAATGTCCCAAATTTAGTGAAGATAAAATTACTTGATAAAATCGCATTTGAACTCTATTTTTATAAACACAAAAAATAAAGTCAATAATCAAATGCACAGTAAATTTATCATAAAAATGCCAATTTGTCAAGCCGGAAATATTTTTTTCTGTGGACGAATTAGTAAATTTCAATTGAAAAACTAAATGCACAGAAAAAAGCTGCCAACCGGATATGCCGGTATTTGTATTAGACCATTTATTTATACTGAATGCAGAACCGGATAACTGGCAAAATTCACGGAATCCATCGCTGAACGGGGCTGCTCCCAAATCCGGACCTGAAAAATTCTGTATTGTTATCAATGTTACAGGATGTGCTTTTATGATATGGGCATTTTTGAAAGCTGTAAGTGTTATAAAAAGCCCGATCCCGGCTCCCATTGCATATTTTAATGCAAGAGGGATGGCATTAATTATTTTTTTCCGGGAGAAAAACTTCATCCGGTACTGTTTTGATATGCCAAAGAAAAGAGAGAATGACGGTAGATGTTCAGTATTGTACCGTATAGATGAGTATTATCTCTCTTGCCGGATGAGCCATAATTTATAATTTTTCGGAGGAATTCCATATTTCTTTTTGAATTCTGATGTGAAATATTGTGGAGAGGCGTAATTCAGCAATGATGCAACTTCTTTGATAGAATACAAATTATTTTCCAACAGCATTTTTGCACGTTCAAGTTTCTGGTCCAGAAAATATTCGATGGGTGATATTTTTAAATGTTTTTTGAATAATCTGTGTAATGTTGCTCTGCTGACGCCGGAATATTTAATCAGTTCATTAAGAGAAAGCTGTTCATTTAAATGTTCATGGATATATTCCAAAGTTATTTGCAGTGCCTCCGGGTACAGTTTGCCGGTTGTTTGTTCTGACAGTTCGAGCAATAGAGAATAGCAAAGCACGCTGATTTCATGTCGGCTTTCAGCAGCGGATTTTTCGCAGAGTTCGTAAATCCTCTCAAAGATACGGTCAATTTGTTCATGTCCTTTTGGAATGATTTGGCTGATTCTGTTCAAACCCAGTGTTTCCAATATATATCGCAGTAATGAACCTTGCATTATGATGGTCTTTTTGGTTGCGAATTTTGTTTCACAACGCATGGTATTATTCTGATCCAGATGAACTAAAAAGATTGCACCGGGATTTACTCGCATAGTGACATTATTCTGTTGAAAAATAAATACACCTTTTTGCACATATTCAACTGCAAATGCATCTGAAAAAATTCTTTTTCTGAAACAATCTTTGTGCCACTCATCAATTCCGCATGCAAACGCCCATAATAGATAATTCGGTCCGGGATAGTTCATATAACGGAATTTATGAATGGGGTATTCTCCAAAATTACAGCCTTCTATCCGGGATTTTTTCTGACTTTTATTTTGAAATGTGATTTTTTGTTTGAAATTCACTGTATGTATTCCAATTTTTTTATTTGAGACAATTTCAAAACTTCTTAAGACTGTCAAAGCATCTTTGCTTTAAGTTGACAAATGGAATGCTTTCGGCAGTCACTTCACAGACAGCAGATTTGACCTGGTTGTGAATGGCATTTATGCTGTTTTTTGAAATTACCTCATTTGAAATTATTTTTACCGTATTTGAGAATATAACATACTTTTTTCTGTTTTCAATCTGTTGCAATCAATATTTTCTCATTTTATATTACAGTAATAGTTTTGTAATGAAACGGGAGTATGAATAATGAAAAAAAATGATGTATCAGTTTTTGTTGATCCTTTCTGGGGAAACGCCGGGACAAAGTCTCCGGCATCAGAGGGAATGGCACGTAATTGGAATTGGCTGAAAGCTCAAACAGGCAATACTCATCCGGGAGCATTGCTGCCTTTCGGCTGGGTCTCAGCAGTTCCTTATTCGGGCGGTTATTCCAGCGGTTATGGGATAAATGGTATTTCTTATTGCGGGGCGAGTCCGATTGCATACAGCCAAAAATGTGCATGGGGAATTTCTCATTTTCATACCAGCGGGACAGGTTTTCTGGGATATTTTTATAATTATTTTCTGATAACTCCGGCGATTGAACAAGCAGATTTATCCAAACAGTCTGCTCTGGAGGAGGAAAAAGCGCATCCGGGGTATTACTCCGGAAAATTGACCGGTTACGGAGCAGTTATTGAGCTGACAGCCGGGAAATATGCCGCATTTCACCGTTATCATTTTTCTGAAAACAAAGCAAAAATCAGATTGAATGTCAAACAACTCAGTCTTGGCAATGACCTCTTGGAGCAATATAAAAAAGAATATATAGAGCGTTATTCTCTGAACTGTTCAGCTTGTGGAGTCTGGAACGGGTCTGTAATCGCTAACGGTACGGAAATTTTCTATGCAGTAAAATTTCAGGGAAATATCGTTGCAGAAGAAGCGGAAAATGGAGTATTGGATGTTCATTTCAATGATTCTCATGCAGAAGTAATCATTGCTTTTTCTCTGGTCAGCCTTTCTGAAGCGGAAAACAGACTTGCCGATGCAGTGACAAACGGTTTTGATTTTGCCCGGATTCATGCGGAAAATGAATGGCGGAAAAGATTGAATTCAATCAGAGCGGAATTTTTCAATGATTCAGATAAACATATATTTTACAGCGCACTTTATCATTCATTGATCAAGCCTGTGGATGCCGGATGTGAATTTACAGATTTTCAAACTATGTGGGATATTTATCGTTCCCAGCTCCCGCTGGTTTTGGCAATATGTCCGGATGTTGGAAAGAAAATTGCAGAATCAATGCTGAAAACAATTGAAAAACTTGGTTTTTTTCCGAATACTTATATGATGACCAACGATTATACTCATACTGATAATCAGGCAACTTCTCTTGTGATTTATACCCTTTGTGATGCGTTCAATCGCGGATATATCAAGGATTATGAACGGCTTAAAAATGTTTTCAAAAAAGAATTTGCCAAAGCAGATATTTATACGAAATCTCCGACACATCGTCTTGATCTTGCAGGGGCTTTGCGGGCAGCATCTGATATTGCGGAAAAATGCGGAGATAACGAATATTCTGCTCAAATGCGGAGAGAAAGTAAAATTTGGCAATCAGCTTATGATCCGGAAACAGGTCTGATGTGCCAAGAGGCAATCTATTATGAAGGGACTCATTGGAATTACTCTTTCCGTCCGCATACTCAAATGGGCGAAAGAATTGCTCTTGCGGGGGGAATTGATAAATTCAATCAGCTTCTGGATAAATTTTTCGGTGTAAATTGTCCGCCTGAGACACAGCCGGATGAACGGCTTGCTATTGAAAATCGTTTTGAGGGGATGAATAATGAATCTGATATGGAAACACCTTATTGTTATTTATGGACAGGCCGCAGCGACAGGCTGGCTGAAATTTGTGATTTGATCCGCCGTTGTCGTTTTTGCGGGGGGGAGGGCGGCTGTCCGGGGAATAATGATTCCGGTGGTTTGAGTTCATGGTATATCTGGTGTGTGTTGGGGATTTATCCTTATACCGGAACAGGATATTATCTTTTGGGTTCTCCTTCGATCAAACAGGCAGAAATTGATTTGCATGGTGGACTTTTGAAAATTGAAGTAGAACGGGAGAGTCCGGATTCCATTTATCCTGCGGCTTATGAATTCAATGGGAAAAAATTTATAGAACCATGGATTTCGGTTGAGATATTGGAACAGGGTGGAACTTTGAAATTTTACTTGCAAGATCAACCTT
Source organism: Lentisphaeria bacterium (assembly GCA_017505415.1). Taxonomy (GTDB): domain Bacteria; phylum Verrucomicrobiota; class Lentisphaeria; order Victivallales; family Victivallaceae; genus RGIG5270. The sequence continues at coordinate 4,912 of JAFVPG010000095.1, forward strand.
CCGGTTTTTCTCCGCTCCCGGAATGGCTATGATTTTTAAGTAAAATATTTTTTTAAAATTCTTTAGAGAACCTGTAAAAAATGACTTGCTGATTATTTCTGTAAGATAACCGCAGTGTTTATTCAATTAAATAATACTCTTCCCTTCCTGAAAAAATAAGTTTTTTTTATCTCAACATCACAAATTGATATATTTTTGTATTTTTTTATCATGGCAAAATTTTCTTTAATGTGTTATTTTAAATCAGTATCACAAATATTATTTTTCAATGTATTGATTTTTGATAAAAAAGAAGGAAATTATGTATTCTTTTGTAAACAACCGCATGGAACTTGAAAAACAATATGAAAATGCGGTATATGATTATAAAAATTCATGGACACTTCAAGCTTTGAAGCAAGATTGGGAAAATCACAAAATCAATAATCCTGCGGAAGATCGTATTCTGTCACGTTCATATCTTATTTCTCTGCTTCTCAAACATGCTCCGGTCGCTGTTGAACCAGAGAATCCCTTCCCCGGCAAAATGGAAACTTATAATTTACTGCGGGAAGATATTCAATCCGGTTTGCAGCTGGCAGAAGAAAAAATTCCCGGTGTCCGCTGCGGATTCAGAGATTTCAAGACCGGCATAATGTGGACGGTTGATATGAGTCATGTCGCTCCGGACTGGAAAGCATTGCTTGCACTCGGACTTCCAGGTCTGATAAAACGCGCGGCAAAAGGCAACACAGTTTTTCACCGTGCTGTAAAAGAAGTTTATGAAGCTCTGGCAGAATTCTGCCGCCGTGTCGCCGTTACCAACAATAATCCGGTATATGCAAAAATTGCTGACCATGCGCCTGAAAATTTATATGAAGCATTTGCGTTGGCATACGTCCTGCATGACGCCATTGAATATTCCTGTGAAGAAGTCCGTACAATGGGGCGTTTTGATGAATTGTATATAAACTTTTACCGTAACGATATTGAAAGTGGACGTTTGACACGGGAAAGTGCAAAAGAATTGATAAAAACATTCTGGATAGTATTTTATGCCAAACATCAGGGAAAACGCTACGGTAAAAATTTCTGTTTCGGACCTGTCTTCAATGAATTATCCTACCTCGGACTGGAAACTTATTATGAGATGAATACTGTTGATCCGAAATTGTCGATCCTTGTAAAAGATAATATGCCGCAGGATTTTGCAGAATTATATGCCAAATGTATCCGTGACGGCAGAACTTCCATCGTATCGCTGAATTATGATGTCATTGTTGAAGGCTTAATAAAACACGGCAGAACTCCTGAAGATGCAAAAAATTTCATCCCGATAGGCTGTTATGAACCCGCAGTCGCAGGCAAGGAAATATCCTGTTCCGTTTCAACAGTGCTTTATTTACCTTGCCAGATAATTTCTGTCATAAATTCAAATAAAAATTACTCTTCTTTTGAAGAATTCAAAAATGCTTATTATGCTGAAATTGAAAGAGCCTGCCGAATCATGCAGCATGAACAGATACTTTGTGACAAAGCATGGAAATATGTCAATCCAGTACCGCTTCTTTCTGGAACTTTTGAATCATGCGTGGCAAAAGGGCGGGATATTTCAGATGCCGGAGCAGTTTATAATACCACCGGCTGTGTCATTGCCCATTTTGCTGATGCAGTCGATTCTCTGGCGGCAGTGCGTTGTCTGGTCTATGAGAAAAAACTATGTACACTTGCGCAGCTGAAAATTATTCTTGAAAATAACTGGAACGGCTTTGAGGATTTACGCAGATTCGTATTGAAACATGTTCCAAGATGGGGCAATAATGATGAAAGAATAGATAAACTGGCAGTTGAACTTGCCAAATTTACTTCAGAAATATTTTTTGAAATGCCCAACGGCAGAGGAGGAACTTTTTTCCCCTCTCTCTACGGACAGCTGGTCGTGGAAACCGGCAAACAAATCGGCGCATTGCCGAGCGGCAGACTTGCCGGTGAGCCGATGTCTAAAAATCTTGACTCTGTTATCGGCATGGACCGCGGCGGGATTACTGCACTTATGGAGAGTGTTTTAAAAATTGATATGCGGCAATTTCCATGCGGAACATGTCTTGATTTGATGCTCCATCCGAGTTCTGTTTCAGGCAGTGAAGGTTTGCAGAATATTATTCATCTGATACGCACTTTTATAAAACATGGCGGAAGCGGACTGCAATTCAATATTTTTGATGCGGAAATTTTGAAAGATGCACAGAAAAATCCAGAAAAATACAACAATTTGCAAGTCCGGGTATGCGGCTGGAATGTCAGATTCGTAGATTTGACAGTCGAAGCGCAGGAAACATTTATAAAACAGGCGGAAGCCATGAATTTTTGAATCGGGGACATCATGACAGAAGCAAAATACATAGATATAAAACGTTTCGCGGTACATGACGGGCCGGGAATACGCACGACTCTGTTTCTGAAGGGGTGTTCTCTGAATTGTATATGGTGTCACAATCCTGAAAGCCGCCGCCAAACCGCAGAACTTGCTTATTACAAGCATAAATGTTATCTATGCGGCAAATGCAGCACCATCTGCCGGTGTCATACGCTCCGTGACAATACACATATTTTTGATCGTACATCATGTATTGCATGCGGAAAATGTGAGAATGTCTGCAATTACAGTGCTTTGGAACTTTTCGGTAAAAATATCTCCGTATCAGATGCCGCTGCAAAACTTCTGGAAGACAGGATTTTTTATTCAAACGGCGGTGGTATAACTCTTTCCGGAGGCGAACCGCTGCTTGAAAGCGATTTCTGCTGTGAATTGTTGAAAATTATGAAAAAAGAAAATATTCATTGTGCTGTTGATACATGCGGCAATGTTCCGTGGGACGCATTTGAAAAAGTACTTCCTTATACCGATATTTTCCTGTATGATTTCAAATGTGCCGATTCTGAAAAACACCGAAAATTTACCGGTTCAGGCAATGAACTCATTATTGAAAATCTTGAAAATTTGAATAATTCCGGAAAAAAAATAGAAATACGCATGCTTATGATCCCCGGACTTAATATGTCTCAAAATGATATTGCTGAAGCAGGCAGAATCCTTGCTCCAATGAAAAATATCACGGCAATACGTCTGCTTGCTTATCATTCAATGGCAAGGGCAAAATTTGCGGCAGTCG
>JAFVPG010000096.1 GCA_017505415.1 Lentisphaeria bacterium
AAGGAGCAATCAAACATTCCGCCGAAAAACAGCTTGACACCACCCAGACGCTGACACTCACGCGCCAGCGTCACAAAACGGGGATGGATATCCCCCGCCGGGGGTCGCAAGGGGGGCGGCGTAAGCCCCCTTGCAAAAAAATCAGTCAATGTTTAGTACAGAGCCTTTGTTTTTAATTATGAATTTTTATTCAGCAGGTACGAGAATTACACGGTCAATATAAAATTCCTTGAGAGTATTATTTATGACGGGTGCGCACCACACATATTGAGCTTTACTCAAATCGGTTCTGCCGAGTTTGATGAGCTGATATTGTGGTTTTGCCACGGTTGAAGCTGCAATATCTCTGGTGGGACCTGCCGGATAATTACCGAACATGAAAGCGGCACCTTTGAATGTTTTTGCTTTCGGGACACAGCGTGCTTCAATATAAAGGTCATAGAGACCGCCGGGCAGTCTGGTCATTTTCAGATACCATGCATTATGGGTATTGGGCTGTCGTATTGCTTTGCCATTGCATGCGAGCGGGTCGGAGACGACACCGACTTTGTCAGGAGTTGTTCCGAGTTGAGCGATTTTTTCAATATCCCAACCATACCAGACCGTTCCTTCGGGCAATGCGGCGGGACGTTTTCCGTCATTGGGGAATGGCATTTTTTGAACGATGAAGCTGCCGGGGCGTTTAGCGAGCCAGTCAGAGGCTTTGTATTGAATTTCTGAAAGATAGATGATTTTTGCAGTTTTTATCTGTTTTTCGCACCATTTGATGAGTTCGAGAGCGTTGACTTTCTGCAGTTCCGGCAACCGTTTGGCAGGATCACGTTTTAGAATATCCACACGTTCAAGCAAATTCATAGTCAAAGGCATGGCGGCGTAAGCCATACGCTGACCGTAAATTGGGTCTTTTTCAAGTTTCTTTGCTGTTGAGAAAAGTTCGTTCCATGTTTTTGCCATAGTTTTTGCATCGAGCCACGGGTCGGTATTGAGTGCAAAACTGTTATATTTGCATTCGGGGTGAGCTTTTATTGCCGCAGTCATTGAATTTATGTAATTCAATACTGCAGGAGCGCCCGGGCCGTAATATCCTTCAGCAAAATCTTTCATAATTGCTTGCGGATCAAGATCCGGATTCCACAAAAGTTTGCTGATGAGATAAACCCGCATTTCCGGCAAATCTGCGATATGACTTGCCGCAAAATATGCTCCCTGCTGGAAAATATTGATTGCACCGCAGTCACGGAAGAAACGCAAGTCATCCGCCAGAACATGCCAGTTCGGGTGCGGTTGATAGTAGCGGTGATGGTCGGTGACATAGTTCCAGACCAGCATTTGCGGAGCGATTTTTTTCCATGCAAGTATTTCTTGAGCCACTTTTTTATTGGTTTCGGAATTGATGGGATGGAAAACTGCGGCGTGAATGGAGCAGTAACGGATTGCCACATTTTTTGCCGGCATTATGGTTTGGGGCGGTTTTACGGTGTAGTTGTAAGCAAGAGTTTCAACGAAAGTTTTCGGATAATCTTTTTTTACTGCGGCGGCGACTTCATTGACAAAATCGAGCAGCAAATCTGTCTGGTTGCCGTATTTTTTGACAAACGCATTGCATTGGTCGCAGGTGCAGTATTCATTCAGAGTATCGTTTTGAGATACGGAGATGAAACGTGTATTGGGAGCTTTGGCGAGTGCGGCGAGAACGTTTTTGATAAATTCTTTGCGCATTTCTTTGTTGGTCAAACAGAGTTGACCGTAACCGGTAATGCGTTTGCCTTTGAGCATGGCGAACCATTCTGGGTGGGATTTGCGGTATTTGTCGATGGGCAGAAATTTATGGAAGGTGTGAACCCAGCCGAGCAGATTATCATTGCCGCCGAAAGCGGTGGTTTTAGGTTTATTGTAACCGTTCTGGCGCATTTGAGCCGCCCAGTCTTCAGGACCTTTCTGCAATATTTCAAAAGGAACTGCCCGTCCTTGAAAAAACGGGGCATAACGGTAGGATTTTCCCCGGGCAGGAAGAGCAAGTTTTGCCTGCGGTGGAATTTTTTTGCAGTCAGGACTGTAAAAGCGTACACCGTATTCCCGTTCCAGTAATTCATAAACAGCATAAAGTGTACCTCTGGTACGGTCTCCGGCAATGTAAAGTTTGCCGTCATCTGCAACTTTGTACATGATCTCATCACGGCGCAAATCCCAGGATTTGAGACTGAAAACTTTGCGTGCTTTTTCTGATTGACCGAGGTAAATAACTTTACCTTTTTCCGGTACGGTATTATCAGTAATTATATTGACAGGCTGTTTGCTTTTGTCGATTTGAGAGAAATATTTTGCCAGTTCTTTTGCCGCAGTCAAGTCGGCAGGCGCAGGATTCGGAGCCAGACGAATCTGGAACTCCGAAGCCCCAAGCACCACTGCTGTCAATGACAGCATAAGTGATAGTATAAATTTCATATTATATTTGCTTTCTTACAAAATTAAAGAGATGTGATCAAATTGCTGTAAGCGTCAGCATTGGAGAGTGTTGCTGGACGTTTGAAAGATGCTACATGACCATCAGCAAAAAGAATGTTGGTAAAATTGCCGTGTCTGTAAACCATATCGGCATTACTGTTGGAAATTCCGGTGGTAAATTCGCCTGAGGTAGTTACAAAAGCAGTGGTTTGAGTATCATTTACATAATTGTCCAAAGCATAAACAGTAGCAGAGGGATTGTCAGCTTTGGTTGCTTTGTGCAGCGGATATGAAGCATTGTTATACAAACCTGCGACATTTACGTTGATCATATAACTGATTTCTGCATTGCCCATATCATATTTTCCATTATTGGCAGTATTATACAGTTTTACTGATTTTTTTGCGGCGGGACAGCGGAAAATTTTGGGAGCGGGATTGATAAGGTAAATTTTATAATACCATTCACCTGCTTGCAGAGACGGAGCGGCAGCAATATTGATTTTTGTACCTTCATTTGCGAAATAGTCATCATAATCGCTGATGTACATATTGTTGGCAACACCGATCTGACGCATATTGCTGGTACAAGTTGCAGTTCTTGCCCGGTCACGTGCTTTGTTGAGGGCAGGGAGAAGCATTCCGGCAAGGATTGCCATTATTGCAATTACAACGAGCAGTTCGATGAGGGTGAAAAGTTGGAGTTTTACGGCTGTGTTTTTCATGATTTTTTCCTTTCGTTAGGGGTGTTTTTTTCAGTATTTGATTCTGAAAAGTGATGTTTCAGATTTGCCGTTGTTATAATTTATGACATTTGAAGCGGGAATTGTTCTTCGTACAGGCAGGAGCTGTTCAATGGAAACAGCTTTTGCAGGCAATTTGATAGTTGCTTTTCCCGGTTTATTGTGGTGCAGTCCGACCAGACCTTTGGAGGCGAAAAGCACTGCATCTTTGTCTTCGGAATAGATATGAACTTTTTTGGATTTGAAATAACTTTTGAAGACATTGCGGTGCGGAACTTTGTTATTGGTAAAAATGACATTTTTTCTGCCTTTGAGTTTTTGTTTAAGTTCGGGAGCGCAGATGAAAATGCACAAAGCACCTTTTTTAAGAAGTTTTTCAACTTCAGCCAGCTTTTTGTCTGTCAGATGAACGAGGTTGTAGAAGACATAAACTTTGTAGTCAGGGGTATTTTTTCTGCCGAGATCTTCCAGCAAAATAGAATCAAACGGCGCGCCTGCATAAAAGAGTTCATGGCATACATCACCGGTTATTTTGTCGGTGAAACGGTTTGGATTGACGGCGGCAGAGTGATAGGCTATACTGTCGTAATCGCAAACTCCTGCGACTTCTGAAATACGCTCTGCATTGTTTTCTTCCTGCCAGATTTTGAGAAGTTTCGGGAAAAATTCATAGTATTCCGGATAATCATACCAGAAGATGTTGAAGTCATAATACCAGAGTGTACTGCCTTTGGTCAATGCATTACAGAATTCTCTTGCCATCTGACCGAGAGAATCTTCTGCAGTTTTACAGGCATTGCCGGAACGTGTGGTTGCCTGATGAGTACGGTTATCAGCTTCGAGTACGGCAACTTTGTTGTGCAGTGCGTAGGTTTCAAACGGGGAACGTATCAAACCGCTGCCGCCTGAACCTCTGTGCCACAGGAAATAACTGAACGGTGAAACCTGATAGTCTACTGCATCTGAATCAAGCATTTCCGGGGTGCGGGTCTGAAATGCCACTGCCGGATAAGGCATGGAGAAAAAGTACCCGGAATAATTGCCGACGATAACCTTGCGGTTACAGGCTTTTTTTACAGTGCTGTTGAAATTTTTCTGACATTCATTGACGGCAAGAGCCATGCAGTCATAGAAATCTGTACAGCGACGGTCGGCATCAGGAGCAAGAGGTGTATCCTGAACTTGTTTTTTTCGTGTGGCGGTATCGGGTATTTTTGCCGCAGCAAGTGTTACGGAATTATCTTTCCATGCTTCCTGCAATGCTTTGTCATTTCCGTATTTGTTTTTTAGATAACGTGAGAATGCAGTTTGCATTGGCGCACTTGTATCGGGCATTTGTTTTTCCATGCCGTAATAGTGCCATTCGCTGTAAACACCATAGTTTATCTGATAGCCGATAATGCGTTTGCCAACGGGACTTGCTTCAAGTTTGCGGATGATTTTATCAAGAGCTGCTGCACCTTTCTTTTTCCAGATTTCGGAAGCCATTGACATCCGGGGAACGGGGAAAGAGGCTTCATCACCTTCTGCGAGTTTGTCAGTTGCTCCGTAACGTATAAGTTCCTGCGGATATTTTTTGATAAACCAGTCGGGAGCTTCGATGTCTACCATGACTATTACATAAGAATCGGGGAAAGAGGCATGCAGATATTTGAGGGATTTTTCTGCGCTTGAAATATCGACGGTATTTTCATCGAGCCACATTTTTTTCATATCAGCGGATGAGGTAACGACATTAAAGCCGTTTTGACCGTAGCGTTTGAATTTATCAAAAGTATCATGGTCAGCTTTTGCAGTATATGAAACTGTGTTGAAAAAAGGAGCATTAAGCAGTTTTTTGCCGTCATTGATACTGATGAAAGGAACATTATTGCGGCGTATGAATTCGGCATTGCCGACTTTCGGTTCTTTTGCCAACCGTTTTTCAGCCTCAAGCATGGCGTTTTGCATTGCATTTTTACGTTGCAAATCTTCGGCTTTGATGACAGCGAGTTCCTCTGCGGAGAGAAAGAGTTCGGGTTTGACGAATTGTTTCCAGACGTTCTGAGTAGTAACTCCGCTCATTACGATTGCATTCTGCCATTTTGAATCATCATATCCGGGCAGTTTCCAATCTTTCTGATTTATGATGGACGGGGAGTGAACTTTCCATGAAGTATCAGTAAGGAAAGTCATTTTTTTGTTATTGACTTTTAATTCGCCGTAAATCAGTAGACCTGCAATATCTTTATCATTTTTGATAACAGCGGCAACGACATTTTTTCCGGCTTTAAGCTTGCGTGCATCGATTTTATGAACAATGAAACCGCTCTGCTTGAAAAGCTGTTCTCCATTCAGAAACAGAGTGAAAGTATCATCCCCGAGAACATTGAAAAATCCTTCGGTCGGAGCTGCTTCAAGATTTATCTCTTTGCGTATAAGCAGCTGTTCGCCGTATTCTGCTTTGTCTCCGGGCCGCCAAATCCATTTTGCTTTACTTTCAAATGCACTCAGCGGCATACATGCCAGAAGCAACATAAATAACAGGCAACTTCCTATAATATGGATTATGT
>JAFVPG010000097.1 GCA_017505415.1 Lentisphaeria bacterium
GATTCTTTTGAGATCATAATATTTATAACTCCATTGTTATAGGCAATATCGTCAAGAACGACAGTGCCGTTAAGATTTATAGTACCGTCAATGACTGCGCCGCCATAGAGGAAAAGGTTGCCGCTGTCGATATTGACATCAGAAATCATTCCGCCGGTGGCGATATGCACATTGCCGCCATTGATCGTAATATTTTCTGCATAGCCGCCCATTGCGACATAGAAATTACCATCTGCATTGACAGTGATATTTTCTGCATAACCGCGAGCCAGAACAAAAGTTGTACCGCCATTTTCAACAGTTGAATCTTTCAGCACACCGTCACTTTCAACCGTTGCATATCCTGCGATTTCAGCATCTGTAACTTCACCACCGTCATGTTCAATAAACATTTTGCCGCCATGTTCAATTTTAACATTGGAGGCAATTCCTTCATAATCCGTAAGAGCCATCGTCCCGCCGGAATGAATGACAACATCAGTTACTGATACAGAATAAGCAACATTCAATTTCCCGCCGGAATAAACATCTATATTACTGCCGTACCCATCAAAATAAGAGGCAATTGCTCCATTGGAATAATAACCGCTATTAATTCTAAGTATACCGCCATTATAGACTTTTATATCACGGGCATCATAAATAATAGCACTGCCTTCAAGATACAAATTGCTGCCGCTCACCACAATGAATGACGGCAATGTATGATTCAAAACAGTACAATCAGACAGAGAACTCACAGGAGCATAGATACCACCCGTCGGCATATAAAATCCTTCAGAGCCTTCATAATTGACCATCAAACGCATAGAGCCGGTACCAGGACTCTGCAATGTATATTCAATGCCGTTACGGACGAAGCTTTCTCCGACTGACAATTCAGCAGAATAATCTCCGACTTTAACTGTTACCGTATCGACATAAGTAAAATCAATACCTTCACCGCCGGGCAAAGAAGCAAGATCATAATAATCTTTAGGCAGATTTTCATCAACTGTAATTACAACCGGTACTGCATTTGCCTTGACGATGAGGCGGTCAAGTTCTTTGACCAGAGAGTAATCGACACTGTTGACAGTAACACTGTCACCGACACTCAAATCTCCGACATTTTCACCGTTGACACCGGTCACGGAAATGGAAGAGTTGAAATTTCCGGCATTCCCGGCGATAATGTATTCGCCGACACCTGCATTCTCCACGCTGACATTAAGTTCGCCGCCATCGAGACGGGACATGTCATTGATCATGGGAGTTGAGACTGATTCTTTTGAGATCATAATATTTATAACTCCATTGTTATAGGCAATATCGTCAAGAACGACAGTGCCGTTAAGATTTATAGTACCGTCAATGACTGCGCCGCCATAGAGGAAAAGGTTACCGCTGTCGATATTGACATCAGAAATCATTCCGCCGGTGGCGATATGCACATTACCGCCATTGATCGTAATATTTTCTGCATAGCCGCCCATTGCGACATAGAAATTACCTTCTGCATTGACAGTGATATTTTCTGCATAACCATCATCCATGACATAAGTCAAGCCGCCATTTTCAACGATTGAATCACGGAGAGTTCCATCTTCTTTGACCTTGGCATATCCTGCAATTTCTACATCTGTAACTTCACCGTCACCTTGAATAAACATTTTGCCGCCATGTTCAATTTTAACATTGGAGGCATATTGAGAACTCTCATCATCAAACCTCACAAGAGCCATCGTCCCGCCGGAATGAATAACAACATCAGTTACTGATGCAGACCAAGCAACCTCCAATTCCCCGCCGGAATAAACATCTATATTACTGCCGTGCCCCTCAAAATAAGAGATAATTCCTGGAGTATAAATAGAACTGCCATTAATTCTAAGCATACCGCCATTATAGACTTTTATATCACGGGCATCATAAATAGTAGCACTGCCTTCAAGATACAAATTGCTGCCGCTACTCACCGAGCAGGAGAGTTTATGATTCAAAACAGTACAATCAGACAGATAACTCGCAGAAGCTATCGAGGAGCCAGATGTCGGCATATAAAATCCTTCAGAGCCTTCATAATTGACCATCAACTGCAACTTTGTTGCAAGAGAACCGGCATACTGCAATGTATATTCAATGCCATCATAAATCAAACTGTCACCGACAGACAAAGCTTCTGAATAATCTCCGACAGTTATGGTCATCTCTCCATCATACAAAAAAGAGCTTGAATCGCCACCGGTAAAAGAACTCAAATTATAATAACCTTTTGCCTGATTTGCATTGACAGTAATTGTAAATTCAGCTCCGGTAAACTTATTGAGAGAATCACAAATTATAGCAGCAGGAATTCCAGGTACCGTTGTCCCAGCTGTATCATTTGTTGCGGCATGTGCAGCAGAAAGTTCATTGAGTGCGAAATTAATAACTGCCCCTTCAGCATCAACTGCATTCAGCATGCCCATTCCCATAGTGTTGTTATTTATACTGCCTGCAATATTATTCACACCGCGCAAAATTGCTCCATCACTGAAACTGACATCGCCGCCTGACATTACACTTATATTATTCACTGTACCGCCGCTGCTGACAACAACCTTGCCATATTCCTCAACCAATGTATCATTGATGATACCGCCGTCATAGACATTAACCACACCGTAATAAGTACTAAGCATTCCCGCCATTACCCCCGACACTGCACGTCCATACACGACAGTATCATTGGCTGTACCGTAAACATCCATTGTGCCATATACATTAACTGTATTATTTGCAACAGCTCCGGCAGAGATAATAAACCCTTCCGTACTCATATGAGTACCATAAGTATTATTTCCACCAGTAACCGTAATATTATCAACTGTGCCTCTGAATACATGCAATCCAACATTTGAAGTTGGACCTCCGGCATCAATCAACAATAAATTATCATTCAGAAACCATCCAGTACCATTTTCACTTTTAACAAATTCAATAGAATCAAAATAACGATCTTCTCCAAAAGAAAATTTACCATTCAACAATCCGCCTTTTTTCAAATACAAATCGTCAACAACAATATTTGAATCCGGCATCGTCAAAGCTCCGAAATGAATATTTCCACCAGAGTTTACAGTTGTATTTTTTATATTGCCGCTGACATAAAAATATCCTCCGGAATTTACTGTAGTATTCTCGGCACTGCCGCTGACATAAAAAGCTCCTCTTGAATTAACTGTGGTATCAACAGCTTTACCGCCGGAACCAATATTCATTACAGCGGTTCCACTCATGCCTCCCATATTTGACACAAGCACTCCCTGCAATACCGTATTTTCAGCGATACCACTGACATTAACAACAGCACTTCCCATTATCATACCATTGGAATCTGCTGATGCGGAAACTACAGTATTTTTAATTTTTCCGCCCGTTGCGACATTTGCTGTACCACCGGATTGCACAACAGTATCGTAAGCGATACCGCCATCTTCAATATACATTGCTCCATATGTAACAATAGCCGAATTCGCGATACCGCCCTCTTCGATATACATTCTTCCATGACTTGTAACAATAGCCGAATTCGCAATACCGCCATCATAAACGTACATTGATGACGGATTTTCAATTTTTGCATTATTGATTGTTTGTCCGGAACTTACGAGAGTTCCGCTACTGTAAATTTCTACTGACATAAAAAATGCCTCAAGGTTATAAATTTGTTTTTTACAATATGTACTTCAAAAAATATAGCATCTACTATAAATATTACAAATTTTTTTACCGTTGATCAGAAAAAAAATTTGATTTTTTTTGAAAAATATGTACATTAAAGCAAATATCAACAAAGGATTTTATATGTTTGCATTTGAAAAAACTTCACCGGAATCACAGGGCATACCGTCAGAGGCAATTCGCTCTTTTGCTGAACGTTTGGCAAAAATGGATGCCATTCACAGTTTTATGCTCGTTCGTCATGACAAACTGATTGCTGAAGCATGGTGGAAACCTTTCAAAAAAGAGTATAAACATGAACTTTTTTCATGCAGCAAAAGTTTTGTGTCCATCGCTTGCGGTATTGCACAGGGCGAAGGTCTGCTGTCTCTGAATGACAGAATCGTAAGTTTTTTCCCCGACAAAATGAGCGAAAAAGTTTCTGAACGTATGAAAAAGGCAACCATTAAAAATCTGCTTACCATGTCTTCAGGTCACAATGCATGCCCTCTCGCTGCCGGAACTGTAAGTTTGCACCAAGACTGGGTCAAAGCATTTCTTGAATCCGAACTTGCTTATGAACCGGGTGAAAAATTCGTTTACAACTCGGCTGCAACCTACATGGTGTCTGCCATTCTCCGCCGTGTCACCGGCAGAAATGTTCTCGATTACCTCAATGAAAAACTCCTCCCCTTTATCGGTATCAATGCTGACAAATGGGACTGCTGCCCTGCCGGAACAAATATCGGCGGCTGGGGTTTCTGGCTGAAAACTGAAGATATGCTCCGCTTCTGCCGATTGTTGAAAAATCAGGGAAACTGGGACGGGAAACAGCTCGTTCCTGCCGACTATATTGCAGAAGCGACCTCTTTTCAAATCGACAATTCTTCAAACAATGATCCCGACTGGAAAATCGGTTACGGCTATCAATTCTGGCAGACAACTTTCAACAGTTTCCGCGGCGACGGCGCATGCGGTCAATACATGCTGGTCATGCCGGAACAGGACCTTTATATGGCTGTAACTTCCGGAGTTGCAAACATGCAGAAAATACTTACCGCATTCTGGGAAACTGTCATCCCTGCCCTGCAAGCAAAACCTCTGCCGGAAAATCCGGAAAGTTTTTCAACTCTGACTGAAACACTCTCTGCACTCGAACACAAACCGCTTGCAAACGATTTACGCTTTGTGATCCCCGATGCAGAATACAGCGTTGATACAAATTCAGCCGGCTTGCAGAAACTGAAAATAAATCCAACTGCAAACGGTTGTGAAATCACATTCTGCTGGACAGATAATTCCTTTGAAAAAATGCGGGCAGATTACGGCAGACACACTCACAACATATTGCAGTTGCTGGAAAATGAAATGCGCATTATTGAAGCAAGCTGTGCATGGTCAAATGAAAATACTCTTGTCATTCAGGCTTATTCGGTCGAAACTCCATACCGTGACCGCTACATTCTGACCTTCAGCAATGATGAAATAAATCTTGCAAGAGAAAGCAATTTTTCATTTCTGCATGCAGAACTGCCGACTGTACACGGAACTGAAATCAAAAATTGATTTTTTCTGTATATTCTATACAAAAAAGAAGAAGCTGCAAATCTGTTTTTTTAGGAATGTTCTGTTCCCACTGCGGGGAGATAGTTGCTATATTTTTTTGCAGGGGCTTCCGTCGCCCGGCGTTCCACCCGCCCTTTTATTACGCTGACGCGTTACGCCGATTGCCTTGTCACGGCGTAGCGTAGCGAAGACGGAACCCGACGCCGGGTACGACCCGGTGCGATGAGACGCTGGCGCGTGAATGTTAGGGGCTGTATAGTGGCGGGCTATTTTTCGGCGGAATGTTCGTTTCGTCCTCCCGCTTTTTTGCGGACTGACGAAACAAATCTTTTGCCACGATGTGCCACGATTGGGGTATTGCCGCTCGTTGCTTACGCAACTCACTATACCCCAAACC
>JAFVPG010000098.1 GCA_017505415.1 Lentisphaeria bacterium
GAAGAATTTGAAAGGAGAAAAGTTTTTCTTTGTTACTTTCTTTTGGCAAAAAGAAAGTAAGCCTTGCAAGACATGTCAAGGCAGTTTGCCTTACGCATCTGCGGACAAAAGTAAAATTTCACCCCTTAACAGAAAGGATAAAAAATGAAAAACAACCTCAAACAGAATGACAGAAGCAATACTATCGGAAGTTGCTTCACTTTAATCGAACTTCTTGTTGTAATTGCTATCATCGCAATTCTCGCCGGAATGCTGCTGCCCGCCTTGAACAATGCAAGGACCCGCGCCCGCAGTATCAAATGTATCAGCAACTTGAAACAGCTGGGTGTAAGTTTTATTATGTATGCCGATGCCAATGATTCTTTTTATCCGACAGTGCGTGCAGCTGGACAGACCGGTGCCAGACCTTCTGGTTTGGAACGTCATGTAACTGGAGAAATTTTCTGGTGGGAATGTTTGCAGGATGCAGGTGTTCTGCCTGCTGATTATGCTTTCGTCCAGACAGCAAATAACAGTATAAAAAAATTGTCATTGCAGTGTCCGGAACTCGGCCGTATGACTTCAAGTGCAAGCAGTCAATTTTATAATTATGCAATGAATTACAGCGCATTTTATTCCGGTGATGCAACTAAATACTACAAGACAACTGCTGCTGCTTTCCCGAGTTCACTTGCCTTGCTGGCAGAGGGAGGAATCTCTTCCGGTACCAATAAAGGCAAAGGTCCGAGTTACCGTTTTAACCGCAAAAATGAAACAGACGGTAATAATTATATGCCGATGAACTTTGAACGTCATCGCAAAGGCTATTGCAACATGCTTTATTTTGACGGTCATGCAGATGTTGTTTCAGAAAAAGATGTTGAAGAAAATCCGCCGTCAACTGACAAAGGCAAACTTTTCTGGAAGTTGAAAGGCAATTTGTAATTTGGATTTGCTGACAAATGAGATTTTGTAAAAAGGCGTTTATAACTCCGCCGAAGGATTTTTCTCCCGCATATTTCTGGGGTATAAATGACCGTATGGAGCTTTGCACGCTCAAAAAACAACTTCGGGAGATGAAAAAAGCAGGTCTTGATTCCGTCTGTCTGCACCCTTTCCCGCCTGAATGGCGAAAAAAAATGCGTCCGTCACGTATGAGTCCGGAATATCTTTCAGAGGATTATTTCAAAATCATAAAGGAATTGGTAAAAGAGTGCAGAAGACTCGGCATGCATTATTATCTGTATGACGAGGGCGGTTTCCCGTCCGGCGGGGCATGCGGTAAAGTCTATGCTTCTGATCCCGACAGATTTACTGCGTATCAGACAGAGAAAAGCGACGGTAAATTCGGTATTGAAAAAGTACAGTATCCCGAAGGTATTGCCAATTATCCGGATATTCTCGCAGACGGTTGTGTGGACAGGTTCATAGAGCTTACTCATGAGGCGCACCGGAAATATGTCGGCAAGTTTTTCGGAGATACGATAAAATATGTCTTTACCGACGAGCCGATGGCATTTAAGTGGACTCATGATCTGCCGCAGGAATTCAAAAAGCGCAAAGGCTATGATATTATGCCCTTTGCCGCTGAAATTCTGACCGGCAAACAGAAATGCGGAGCATTGGAAATAAGCCGTGCAAGGATTGATTATCATGAGGTGATGAGCGATCTTTTCCGTGAACGTTTTCTGCTGCCGATACGCAAATGGTGCCGCAGGAACGGTTTGATTTCCGGCGGACATCTGAATATAGATCATGAAATGGCAGGAAATGTAAAGGGAAGACATGGAAATACTCTGCGTTCCCTCCGTGAAATGGATCTGCCGGGTATAGATGTTATCTGGCGTCAGGTGTACAAAGAAAAAAATAATTATCCTTTTGCCAAAGTCGCTTCGTCTGCCGCCAATCAGAACGGCAGAGGGCAGGCACTTGCTGAAGTTTTTGCTGTTTACGGCAACGGACTTACACCTTTTATGGCTAAATATCTGACAGATTATCTGCTGGCACAGGGAATAAATCTTTTTGTGCTGAGTCTGTACATGCAGAGCTATTATGAACACTGGATGTCAGGATGCCGTCCGCACAGCGGTCCGGATGATCCGTTGTGGCAGTATCTGGATATATTTCATAAGTACATCGGACGGGCAAGTTATATCATGTCGCTTGGCAAAGCATTTGTTCCTACAGTTGTTTACTATGATGCCCGCAGTATTTGGGCAGGTGCTGAATATGCGGTTCAGGCGCAGGAAGAGTGTGAAAAAATTTGCAGCAAACTTGCTGAAAAGCACTGCTGTTTTGATTTTGCAGATGAATATTCTTTTGCTGAAGCTGTCGTAAAAAACGGAAAAATCCGTATCGGCAAAGCAGAGTACAGCAATATCGTTATGCCGGAAAGTCAATGGCTCACTGATGCCGTAAAGGAAAAACTTTCAGAATTCAAGGCACATGGCGGCAGAATTTACAGTATTGCTGAACTTGATAATATTCCGTCCGACTTGCAGATTACAGGCAATGGCAAAGATTTGCGAATTTACCGTCGTAAATACGGCAGGAAAGATATTTTCTTTGTTCATAATGAATCTTTTGAGGAACGCAGAGTCAGTATTGATTTCGGTGTTGCAGATAATATTGTTGTTTGTGATGCAATGTCCGGCAGATTTCTGGGATGTGACTGCAGATGTTTTGAAAGAAATTTTGCTCCCGGCGAAGGCATGATTTTTATGAGTAATGTCGCTCCGGACGGCAAGTACGAGGATTGTGAAAATCTGCATGAACTTGCTGAAATTTCAGAAAATTGGCAGCTTCGTCCGCTCAAAAGTTATCTGGTCGGAGATACGTTTTACAAGCAGAATGATTTGAAAAAATCATACGTCAACTGCAAACTTGGTGATTGGCGCAAATATGTCGGAGAGGATTTCAGCGGCAATGTTGAATATTCAACTGTTTTTGACTGGAACGGCACGGAAGAAGATGTATTTTTGGATTTAGGAGAAGTCTGTTACTGCTGTACTGTTGAGCTTAACGGGCATAAGGAGCGTTTTTTCAATGCGCCATACCGTATGAAGTGCAGATTGAAAAAGGGCAGAAATGTTTTGAAAGTAACAGTTGTCAATACTTTCTCCAATGCATTGGGCAGTGAAGAAACACAGAAAAAATTTCAGCAATGGCCGCGCTCCCCGTATGAAGATAAACAACTTCTCTTTGAAAAAGACAGTTTGAAAAGCGGACTTATCGGTCCGGTCAAAATATTTGAAAAAAAGGATTGATTTTATGAAAATGATTCAATGGCGAAAGCCGGAGGGAAAAACAATATCAGTTTTAATGGCAGGTGATTTCTGTCCCCGTGAGGAAAACAGTGCATTTGTTGCAGAAAATTACAAAGAAATAACCGCCGGTCTGAAAGATGTTTTCGATGAGGCAGACATCAGAATATTGCAGTGGGAAACGGTAATAACTCAAGCTGATACGCCCATTTTGAAACAGGGACCGAATTTGCGCTGCTCCGCAGATTGTCTCAATTTTTCCAAAAATCTCGGCATAGATGTCCATTTGCTGGCAAATAATCATACCGGTGACTTCGGTCCCGATGCAGTCATGGAAACTATCCGCCATTGCGACAGTGCCAATATCCGCACTGTCGGTGCAGGAAAAAATCTTAAAGACGCTCTGAAATCGCTGATTTTTGATTCTCCCGCCGGCAAAATCGGCATTATCAATGTTTGCGAAAATGAGTTCGGTATCGCCACTGAAGACGAAGCAGGGGCGGCACCGTTGGATGTCTGTGACAATATGGAACTTATCCGCAAGACCCGCAAAGAGGTCGATATTCTCATCATGGCAGTTCACGGCGGTCATGAATTCAATCCTTTCCCGTCTCCCCGTATGGTCAAATCATACCGTGCATTTGCTGTTGCGGGGGCGGATATTGTTTTCAACTGTCATACTCACTGCATCAGCGGTACGGAAGTTTATGAAAATGTTCCGGTTGTTTATTCGCCCGGAAATTTCTTTTTCCCCGGCGATCAATATTCCATGCCGTCATGGTATTTCGGTTATCTCTGCAAATTTTATTGTGACACCAAGGGCTGTTTCGGTTATGAAATAATTCCCTATACTTTCGATAACAGCAGAATGCGTCTCATGAATGAAGATGAATTGCAGAAATTTGAAAAACATTATGACTTCATCTGTGATACCATTCAGGACAAAGAAAAAACGAAGAAAATTTTTGATGCATGGAGCTGTTATTTCATGGGTAATTCTTATCTCAGTATCATCAATAATATCAAAGAGGAGAAATTTCCGCCGGACTGGAATAATGAGGATATAATTAAACGCTGGATACATATCAAAAATGATTTCTGTTGTGAATCTCATAATGATATGATGAGAAATTATACTTATCTCATCGCCAACAGAAAAGTTGCAAAAGCCGCTGAATACAGACAGTTGATGGAAGAGTATTATCAGCCGTCATGGATGAAAGATTTGATTGATAATCGCAAGTGATATGAAAGTTTTGCCGCATGGATATTCCGTATAAAATAAGTCTTGACGGGGAATGGGATTTTTATTATTCCCCGCAGAAGTTCATCCCGCTTGAAAGTGAATTGCCTGATGCAGAACTTTTCACGGGGCGCATGGTGACTCCGGGGTATTGGGATGATCATTACGAGCTTTTTGATGAAGAGGATTTTTTCAGTCTGAAAGCAAGATTCAACCCTGATTACCGCAAAGTTCATTTCCCGATGGGAACGACACTTCTGCCGCATGCAGCGAGCAGTTTTCTTATCGGGAGCGGATTTTACCGCAAACAGATAATTGCTGATATTCCCTCTGGTAAGCGTATAAAGATTCATGTCGGTCCCGCCATGTGGGGTGTTGCTGTTTACTGTAACAGGAAATTTGCCGGAAGTTTCAGCGGATATTCAACTGCAACGGAGTTTGATATTACGGAATTTTTCTGCGGCAATGAAGCAAATGAGATAATTATAGTTGTATGCAATGTTCATGATGACGGCGGAGCTTATTGCAGAGTTGACGGAAGCCATGACGGAATACCTTTCGGTACACGTCCGGGACAGCATCGTGGACTTGCCGCCCAGGGGTATCAGTCGGAGCGCGGCGGTATCGGAGAAAAAGTTGAGATTGAAGTTTGCGGCAGTTCTTATATAAAAGATGCTTTTTGTTCTTTTGAAAATGAGAAAATACATTGTCACGCACAGCTTTTTAACGGAATCGGTAAAACTCTCCGTGTCAGCATTGCCGGGAGTTGCACATGTATTGAATGTGCTTCTGACTGTATTGATTTTGAACTTGATGATGTGAATATTGAACGCTGGTCGGACAGAGAGCCGAAACTTTATGATGTAAAGTTTGAATTGTCTGATAATGGGAAAAACACATCGGAATTGATTTTCAAGTGGGGAGCAAGAAAACTTGACTGCACTGCAAACCGTATTCTGGTCAATGGGGAAATAACTTATTTCAGAGGGGTGACGGAACATTGTTATTTTGCAGATACATGCAACCCGCATTTTGACCGGGAACGGTATTTGCGTGAACTCGGCGTTTTGAGAAAAGCGGGATTCAATTTTATCCGCTGCCATACATGGTGTCCGCCTGAAGCATTTTATGAAGCGTGTGATGAACTGGGGATTTATGTTCAGACGGAATTGCCGAGTGTTTACAGTTTTGAGGAGGCGGAGGCAATTATCCGTCAAATCCGCCGTCATGCATGCGCAGTGATTTTCTGTGAAGGCAATGAAAAGGCGATAAGCGATAATGTGCTTGAACGTATCCGAAAAGTTTCTGTACTTGTAAAACAGATGGCGCCGGGTATGCTTTTCTGCCCGCAGGAGGCTATGCGTCTGGTAGAATATGGCTTTGAGGAAGGACAGAAACTGGAAAAAATACCTGTCTTGCACGATGCGGCAAAATTATCACGGATAGCAGAGTTCAGTGATGTTTACGGCTGTTTGAGTGGAGGTCTGTTCAGTTATACTCATGATATGTTCCCCGGTCCGGAAAATATGGATTACCGTCTGTCGCATTATCAGAAACCGTGCTTGAGTCATGAAATAGGAATTCTCGGCGGTTATTTGGATTTTGAGCTTGAAAAACGTTACGAAGATACTTTTATCGGCACGGATATGTTTGTTGCGGCACGAAAAAATATGCAGAGACACGGTGTCTGGCAGAATTGGAAAAAATATTATGAGAATAACAGTCTGTTTATTGCATCTGTCCGTAAACAGCTTTTTGAAAATATCCGCAGTTGCAATGCTCTGACCGGATATGATTTTCTCGGCGGTATTGATACACATTGGCACTTGATTGGTTATCCGTGCGGTATTTTCAATGAGTTTTATGAGGAGAAATACGGCGAGACGATTTCTGATGTTCTGCGTTATAATAATGAAAGCATTCTTATTTGTTCTGCTTTGAAGCGGAGAAATTTTTTCTGCGGTACTGAATTTTCAGAAAAGATAATTTTGAGTTATTTCGGCAGAGGTGAGGGGAAAATTGAAGGTAAATGGGATTTTTCTGCTGACGGCAAAAGTATTGCAAGCGGAAGTTTCGGTTGTGATAATATTGCTTGCGGAACAGTTTCAGATGTCTGTCAGATGAATTTTGAACTACCGGAATTTTCATGCGGCAAACATTGTGTACTGCATGCGGAAGCTTTGCTTAACGGTGAAAAAATTGAAAATCGTTGGGATTTATGGGTATTTCCTGTGGCTGATGTTGCTGAATCACAGAATGTTATTGAATGTGAAAAACTTACAGATGAATTAATTGACTTTGCTGTTGACGGCGGGGCAATTTTGCTCACCGGAAATTTCCCGTCTGAAATGCGGGAAGAATCTTTCCGGACTCATACATCGGGGCGCAGTCTGGGACATTCAGGAGCATTGATAAATGAACATGCGATTTGGAAAAATTTTCCGCATGCATCTTTTGCAGACTGGCAGTTTTTCCCGATGATGAATGGAGCTGAATCAATTATTTATGACTGTGACATGCCGGAATACAAGCCAATTTTTGAGCTTATTCCGTCATTCAAACTTATCAAACACAAATCTTTGCTGTCTGAATTTGCAGTAGGAAGAGGGTGCATTGTCATGTGCGGTTTGAAATTACAGCAAAATGATCCTGCCGGAGCATTTCTCAAAGCTCAGATAAAAAAATATCTTGCAGGTGGTATTTTTGCCGATGCACCTGAATGGGATGCGGCAGATTTGAAAAAACGTGTTGAGGCAGGTCCATTCAAACGGAGAAAAGAAGTTGCAATCGACGGCGGCGGACGTCCGGTGGAATAAAAGGAGTTGAATATGAGTTTACAGAAAATCTTGAAAAATTTTCCTTCAGAGCTATCTGGTGCAGTTGATATTCTTGAGGAAGAATATCATTTGACTGCCATTTTTGCCGACAGAGAGTTGAATTTTATAAAAGGTGATGCTCTCTCTGTAAAATATGAAGGAAAAATTATTAATATTATTTACGATTCTGCAAAAAGCGCCATGCGCGGACTTGGTTTCGCTATGGCAAATGCATCTGCTGACGGAGAAAAAAATACATTTGAAAAGTTCGGAGTTATGATTGACTGTTCCCGCAATGCGGTGATGAAGGTCGATTTTGCCAAAAAAGTTCTGCGGCATCTGGCGTTGACCGGTTACAACATGGCAATGCTGTATACCGAAGATACTTATGAACTTGCCGGAGAACCGCATTTCGGTTACTTGCGTGGAGCATATAGTGCCGCAGAGATCCGCGAATTGGATGATTATGCATCGAAGCTCGGAATTGAACTTGTCGGCTGTATTCAGACTCTCGGTCATCTGGCAACATTTCTGCGGTATAACGGTACGAATCCTATCCGGGATACAACGAGCGTTCTGCTGTCCGGGGAGGAAAAAACTTATGAATTGATTGGCAAGATGCTTGATTTCTGGCGCACAAACTGCCGTTCCCGCCGTATTCATATCGGAATGGATGAAACTCATGATCTCGGCAGAGGCCGTTATATGGACATCAATGGCAGTAAACGTAATTTTGACATTTTCAACGGACATTTGCAGAGGGTTTGCAAACTGTGCAGTGAGCATAGATTTGAACCGATGATATGGTCTGATATGTATTTCTGCATGGGAAGCAAAAAAAGTTATTATGCACCTGATTCTGAAATTCCCGAAGATGTAATAAAAGCTATCCCTGAGGAAGTCAAACTTGTCTATTGGGATTATTATCATCAGGAAGAGAAAATTTATGATGATATGATACAGGCGCATTTGCGTATGGGCAAAGTGCCGCCGATGGCATCTGGAATATGGACATGGTTCAGATTCATCTGTGATCATGAATTTACCAAAGCGAGAGTTCTTCCCTGTATCGAAGCATCTCGCAAAAATAATCTGAAAGAATTTTTCTATACGATGTGGGGTGATGACGGAGCTTATTGCGGTTATGAATCGGTTTTTGCCGGTATTATTTCCGGAGCGGACTGGGCTTACGGGAAAACTGAAGATGTTGAACGTGCAGAGAAAGTTTCAAAAGCTCTTAAATGTCCGTCGTATAAGCAGACTCTGCTTGCCTCTGAAATGAATTATCAGTGCAGTCACCGTGATAACAGTGTTTCATCATTGTCCTGTCTGGTATGGGATGATCCTTTGAGTGGTATCGGCAGTTTTGAAATACTTGC
The DNA here is from genome assembly GCA_017505415.1 of Lentisphaeria bacterium. Lineage (GTDB taxonomy): Bacteria > Verrucomicrobiota > Lentisphaeria > Victivallales > Victivallaceae > RGIG5270. The sequence continues at coordinate 8,681 of JAFVPG010000098.1, forward strand.
AGATACCGATGAGATTTATAACGGTATGATGCAGGCATTTGATAAAGCTCTCGGCAGAATAGCTGAATTGCCTTATGCCCAATCTGTCGGAACTTTTCTCCGGGCAAAACTTGAGATTCGCTATAAAACAATAAAAGCATACAAGAACAGAGATTTTGAAGCTTTGAAAAATATTATTGATTGTGAAATTCCTTCTGCAATATCTGCGGCTGATGTTTTTGCCGCAGAATTCCGCCGCCAATGGGTAAGCCATTACAAATATAACGGCATGGAAAGTATGCAGATCCGTATTGCCGGTCAGAAAGTCCGTCTGGAGGAACTTTCAGTACGTCTTGCAGAATTGATTGAGGGGAAAGTTGATTCCATTCCTGAATTTGATATTGAACGTGATGACCGCTGCCGTCTGCGTGTCAACTATTATTATGAACTGGCGGCACCCGGATTGTTTTAATTCAGATAAAATAATATAAAAACAAGGAGGAAAAGAAAAAATGAGTTGGATCGATTGGGTAATCATGATCGTACCTATGGTATTTATTATGTACATGGGATTTTATTCCAAAAAGTACGTCAAAGGAGTAAGCGATTTCCTTGCTGCCGGACGTCTGGCGGGACGTTATGTCATTTCCGTAGGTGACGTTGCATTGGGGCTGGCAGTTATCACGCTTATCGGCAATACGGAAGCTCATTACAAAACAGGATTTGCTATGAACTTCTGGAGTACGATGTTGATTCCTTTGAGTATGATCATGAGTTTGACCGGATTTGTTACTTACCGTTTCAGAGAGACCAAAGCGATGAGTATGGGACAATTCCTTGAAATGCGTTACAACCGTAAGTTGCGTATTTACGCCTCCGCATTGCGTTCTGTTGCTGAATTGCTGGCTAACTGCATGTGTCCTGCATTAGCGGCACGTTTTATGATTTATTATATCGGACTTCCGAATACATTTGAATTATTCGGATTTCAGATACCGACATTTATGGTGCTGACGCTGGTTATGATTGCCATGTGTGTTACAATCTGCTGTATCGGCGGTTGTCTGTCATTGCTCATCACGGATACATTGCAGGGATTTATGTGTTATCCGTTGTTGATTCTTTTTATTATATTTATTGCTATGAATTTTTCATGGACGGATGTTATCGTACCGGTAATGCAGGATCGTGCGGCGGGGCAGAGTTTTTTGAATCCGTATGACATCAAGGCGTTGCGTGACTTTAACTTTTTTGCATTGATCGTGACCATTTACAGTACGATCCTCAACCGCGGCAGCTGGGTTGGTACCGGAGCTGCTATTTCAGCACGTTCGCCGCATGAGCAGAAAATGGCTGGCGTCATGGGGACATGGAGAGGTATGTTCGGTTCAGTTCTTTTCATTCTGCTGGTTATTGTGGTCATTGCTACTTTGAATCACAAGCAATTCGCAGTAAAAGGGAAGGAAATCCGTGATGAATTGAGCGAAAAAGTTTTGCAGGAAGTTAAAGCAGACGATATAGTTTTGCAGAAAACTCTCAATGCCAAATTGCGAGCATTGCCGGTCGCTGACCATATTGTCGGCGGCAGCCGTCCGCAGGATGCACCGCTTTCTCATGAAAAAAATCTTGATACACCGCATCTTGAAACAGTACATTCTGCCCTCCGTGGAACTCCTGAAGGAGAAAAACAGTATCAGGAATTTTTCACTCTGTACCATCAGATGATGCTTCCGGTAACTTTGCGTAATATTCTGCCGGTTGGTATGATCGGTTTGTTTGCTTTGTTTATTCTGCTGATGATGTTATCGACAGATGATACCCGTCTTTTCAGTGCGGCGCAGACGATTGCTCAGGACTGTGTCATGCCGTTTCTTAAAAATGGATTTACTCCGCAAACGCACATTCTGGCAATCCGTCTTACAGTTATAGGCTGTGGTATTTTCTGGTTTATCGGTTCATTTTTCATGGCGCAGTTGGACTATGTGAATATGTTTGTGTCGATCATGTGTTCAATGTGGATAGGAGCAGGTCCGATGATGTTGTTCGGACTTTACAGCCGTTTTGGAAATACGACGGGTGCTTTCAGTTCTGTTATAACGGGGATGATTCTTTCGCTGTTTTTTATTTTCTGTCAGCGGTCATGGGCGGATATGATTTATCCGTTTCTGGTGGAGAATAACTGGGACATGGCATTGGGTAATTTTTTTGCTGCCTGTTCAGCTCCCTTTGAACCGTGGATCGTCTGGCGCATGAACCCCAATAAGTTCCCGATAAATTCGATAGAAATAAATTTCATTATCATGACGGTATGTCTGATAGTCTATATTGTCGGCTCTCTGGTTACTTTCAAGGGAATGTTTAATCTGGACAGAATGCTGCACAGAGGCATTTATAATACTGACGGAGAGCAGAAAGAAACTTTCAGCTGGTCATTCAGACATGCTTTCCAAAAGCTTATCGGTATTACTCCTGAATTTACCAGAGGAGACAAAATCATTACCTGGAGTGTGTTTATTTATTCATTTGTGTACAGATTTTTGATTGCTTTTGTAGTGGTAATCATCTGGAATGCGATTTCACCGTGGAAACCTGAATGGTGGGGAACATATTTCTTTGTTCTTTATCTCGGAGTGCCGCTCTTGTCAGCGATCGTTTCAATTTTCTGGTTTGTCATTGGAGGTGTTATGGATATGCGCCGCCTTTTCCATGACCTTAATGCCCGGGAAGATAATCCGCTTGACAACGGAGTAGTTGAAGGTCATGTATCGCTGGCTGACGTTGCAAAATTTGCTGAAAAGGAAAAAGAACAGCAGGCAATTGAAAAAGAATAAAAGAGAATTATATTTTCGTTTCTCAAGTTGAAAAAATTTTATGTAATGCTAAATTAAGTAACGTGTTGTTCCCTTGAGAAACGGAGATATAAAATGAGTTTTGCAGATACTTTGCCGGACGGTCAGCGCAAGCATTATCGCCATATTGCGATCGTTTCGGCTATGTTCAGTGGTTTTGCGTCACAGATAATTGAAAACAATGCGCCGGTAGTATTGTTTCTCAGTATGCTCAATGCGAGTGATTCATTGGCAATGTTTTCAACTTCACTGGCAGGAATAGCCAATGTACTGCTTTTGATTCCCGGAGCATCATTATGTGCTTTTCTGGGGTTGCGCAAAACTTATACTCTGTCAAGTTTATTGGGATTCATCGCCTTTTTTATGATAGCGAGTGCGCCGTATTGCGGGGGATTTGCCCGTCATGCAGTTATTGGCGGCGGTTTTATTTTCGGCTTGTCGGTGACGGTTTACCAATCGACATGGTATCCTCTGCTTGATAATATTCTGAAATCGGATGAGCGGAGCAGTTTTTTTGCTTCAATGCGTTTCATATACATGATATTTGTGGCATTGATTCTGTACGTGTTGGGAAAATTTCTGCAAAGCAAGCCTGAAATATGGCTGCTGCAATGTGTTTTTGCCGCGGCAGGTATTTCATTGTGGGTGCGCAAATCATGTATGGATAAACTTCCGATAGCCCCGGATATGCAGCATGAATCGCCCGATTTACGCAAATCGTTGAATATTTGTCTGCATAATCAATCATTGACCGGGTATTCATTGTATCTTTGCTGTTTCTATATATTTTACGCGGCGGCAATTCCGCTGGCACTGGTCTATATGAAAAATTCTTTGAATATGGCGGCCGGTACAATAATGATTCTTACATCAGTTAATATCGTTGGCAAGATAGCAGGTTTTTTTCTGCTGGGCAGATTTATAAAAAATTTCAGTATGAAAGTACAGATAATCGGTACTCATCTCATCGCTCTGCTGGCAATATTGATTTTGTTGACGGCAATACCGTCAGCCAAAGGATTGCCGGTGATTTTCGGAGCGGCATTTTTCCTTTTCGGTATTGTTTATGCTCTTATAAATTGCACAGCTGCAGTGGAAATGCTTTCTCTTGCAAGACCGGGCAATAAGATTATGGCGGTTGCATTCTGTATGACAGCGATCGCCATCGGAACTGTCGGAGGAACATTGCTCAATACATTGCTTATCGGTTGCGGTGCGCTGGCAGAAAGCTGGCAGTTTATGGGATTGGCAATGACCAAATTTCAACTTCTTTTCGGAATATGTGCAATAGGAATGCTTTTTGCAATGTTGTTTTTTCCGATAGTTCCTGCAATCATTGGCAAACGTGATGATTATTATCAACCGTAAAATTTCAGGCAGTTCAGGAGTTTTTATGTTAAAAAGTGAATTGGATACACCTTCGTTGATTCTTGATATTGATATTTTTGAAGAAAATTTGAAAAAGATGCGTGATTTTGTGCTTGCGCACGGTAAAAAATTGCGACCTCATGCTAAAACTCACAAGTGTCCTGAAATCGCCAAACGTCAGCTCGCATGCGGTAACTGCATCGGTATTTGTGCCGCCAAACTTGCCGAGGCGGAAGGCTTGGCAGCGGCAGGGATTCAGGATATTCTTATAACCTCTCCTGTGACTGCACCGTGGAAAATGAAACGGGTGATGGAACTCAATCAGAAAATTGCAAATCTGCAAGTCACTGTTGACAATGTTGAACAAATAAAAATGCTGGCAGAACTTGCCGTTGATAAAAAACTTCATGTCCTGATAGATGTTGACCCTGAAATGGGAAGAACCGGAGTCGCTTATAATGAGGCATTGTCATTCGGCAGATTCATAAATGGTTTTTCATCGCTGGTGCTTGACGGTGTGCAGTGTTATGCAGGGCATTTACAGCATATTGTTTCTGCGGAGGAACGTGCCGCTGCAAGTACATACCTTATGCAGAAGGGGGCGGAAGTTTTCAACGCTTTGAAGCAGGAAATTCCGACATGCCGTATTTTTACCGGAACAGGCACGGGAACTTCAGCGGCAGATGTACTGATTGATGAAGTTACTGACATACAGGTTGGTTCATACTGCATGATGGATGCAGAATATCTGGCAGTCGAACACCAGGAGGTTCAGTATCGTCCTGCTTTGCGGATGCTTTCTTCAGTTATCAGTGCCAATCACAGCGGCAATGCCACGATTGATGCCGGAACGAAAGCAATTTATGTCACACCCGGTGCGCCGCCTCAGGTGATTGAAAAGGAGAAAATAAGAAAAGATATGGTTTACTCATGGGATTACGGGGATGAACATGGTCATTTGATGTTTGCTCCGGAAATTTCAATGCGTGCCGGAGACAGAGTGGAGCTGATAGTTTCACATTGTGATCCGACGGTAAATCTTTTTGATGAATTATATATTGTAAAAGGTGACGAAGTTATTGACAAATGGGAAATAACTCTTCGCGGTTGCTGCAAGTAAAGGATTTATAAAAATGTTGAAATGTATTGCATTTGATTTTGACGGAACTCTGGCAGACAGTGTTGATTTCTGTTTGCAGGTTTTCGGGCGTGTTTTCCAGAAATATATGGGAGATAAAGCTCCTGATCAGGAAGCAATTTATCAGAATTTCGGGATGAATGAACCGGGAGTTATACGTTTTTTTATGGGTGAGGAAAACCATGGTGCGGAAAATGATTTTTATAAACTGCACAGGGAACTTCATCCTGAATATTGTCCTGCGCCTTTTGCGGGGATCATCGAATTGCTTGATTTCCTGAAAAGCAGAGGGGTACGGCTCGGAATAATCACCGGACGTTCAGAAACCACCTGTAATATTTCTCTGGATTTTTTGAAGCTGAAAGATTATTTTGACTTTTTCTATTACGGAGATTTTGCCTGCAATGACAAAGCCGGACAAATTCAGAACCTCATTGAAGAAAGCGGAATCGCAAAAAATGAATTTGCTTATGTCGGAGATGCAGTTTCCGATGTAGTTGCATGTCAGAAAGCCGGAGTAGAATGTTTCGTTGCGGCATGGGCGAAAAGCGCTCGTATTGCAGAACTTGAAAAACTCAATCCCGGTTTGGTTTTCCGTACTGTTGAATCCATGCAGAATGCGATCAAAGAAAATTTGTAAAGTAAAAAAGGAGGGGTGATGAAAAGAGTTCTGTTTGTTTTTTTCTCATTATTTTGTATTGTGCTTGCGGCTGATGAGCGGGAGGATTTACTGCAAAAGTTCAATACCGAAAAAAAAGCAGTTGCAACTGAAAATGAACAGGCATTTACAACTATTGAACTTACTTTCGGGGCAGGCAAGTCAAAATCTGTTGCAGAACGTTATCTTTTTCGGGCATTGGAATACAAACTCCGCCGTGCATCAAATGTTGAAGAACGTTTGAAACTGTTGGCAGTTTTTGCGGAGTTGAACCGTGAATTTCAATCAATTCTTGATGAATCTTATGAGGGAACAGGTTCTATCGAAAATATGCTGCGTTACAGCAGGATCGACTATCTTGCTTCAAGACAGGCTTATATCTGGCTTGCAGATACGGAGACTGAAAAACGCTGGAATCGTATCAGCAATGCAAGCGGTATGCTCGGCAAAAACAAAATTGAATTGGTCAATGGCAGAGACAGTTTTTCAACGAAAATGTATGATATGGAAGTAAAATTATTTGCTGAAATTTTCATTGAGCATACATTTACATTCAACGGGCGTGATTTTGCATTGTTCTTTACAAATATAGCGAAAGCTGTGAATGACGATTTCTGCACTCTTTATCTGTGTGAATTCAAGGACGGCAAAATAATCAAATCCCGCACCTGCCGTAATGTTTATTATGATAAAATCATTTACAAAGACGGCAGACTTGCTATCATAAAAGACAATAATCGTGAAGAATTTGATCTCGCAAAATTCTGAACAGATTATTGCAACTAAAACATTCGTAAAAAGTTTTTTGTTTATCAGGCAATGAGATTTTTGTCTGCATCTTCAAAGATTTTTTCAGAAATAAAATCATCGAATGCGCCGGCTGATGCAAAGTCAGCAAACATATCATCTTCATTGCCGAATAATAAATAAACTTGATCTGCGTTTATGCCTTTTACTGTAACCGTGTTGTTTCCATCTTTGTAGGTAAGAGTTCGTTCATTCCAATTATTTATGGAACCGCTTTCAAACCAAAGTATCACATTTCCGTTTACGAGTTGTTCTACAGTATCTCTGCCCCAGTTTTCGGAGAAAGTGAAAATATCTGTTCCGCCGCCGCCATGCATTTGATCATTGCCGCTGCCGCCGATGATAATATCAGCTTGCAATCCTCCGACAATCCGGTCATTACCGGCATCGCCGAAAAAGAGATTTGAAGAATTATTTCCCCAGATGACATCATTTCCGCTTCCGCCGAAAATGCTCATGCTGTTGTTTGAATATTCAAATCGCTGACTTGTCATATCAATAATATCATCCCCTGCGCCTGCACGGATTTCATCGATTTTATTCAAACGTGCCTGATTACCGAGTGCGGTATAAATATCATCGACAAACAGCGCATCGCCATTTGCATCATCAGTCAGAACAAGTATATTATCATCATTTGAACCGATAAAAATATCTGAGATTTTATTTTTTCCGAGCAGAGAAACGGTTTCTGAAGTACCTATCCATCGGGCTTGGATACCTTGGTGTTTTGCCACATAAGATTTTTTCCAGATTCCCTGTTTTTTTGCAAAAAACAAGTCAATATTACCGTTATTGTTTGATTTTATTATTTCCGGAGCTGCAGCGGCTTGATAATTTCCAGAGAATGAATTGCCGACCGACCAGTCATCTGTTCCTGTTACACCAACTCTCCATTGATGATTTGCGGAAGATACTCCGTAAGTATCAATGCTGTTGCCTTCGGTGTTTATTTTCAGAACATTTTTAAAACTGTTTTTGGAATATTCAACAGTATTTATATTTTCCGGACTTTTCCATGTTTGTGATGAGTTTGTTGAATACAGATAATATGGCTTGTTTGTATTTGTATTGTCAGAAACCGTAAAATATTTTATTGGTGTCCAGTCAGAGTAATAACCGTTTTTGTCACATGCCCGTACCTCATAAAAATATTCTCCTGCAGGAAGATAGTTTATTGCAATTTCACTTTCAGAGACAAATAATGTGTTGAGGGTTGCTCCCGGGGGTGTCAGTCTTTTGGTTAAATCACAACGTATTTCATATCCGGCAATGCCTGAAGCATCTGTGGAATCACTCCAATCAATAAATATATTTGAATTGGAGACGTAAGCATTTGCTATTGTCGGATTTGATGGAGGCAGTAAATCAAATATGGGAACTCCGGTAACAAAATATTTGGTTTCTGAAGCAGCACTTATATTTTCAGACGGATCTACTGCTTGAACATAACAAATATATTTTCTGTCGGTTTGCAGATTATCTACTGTAATGAAATTATTTGAAGAGTAAACTGTATGTGTTATCTGTTCCAATTTATCTTTTGGCTCAGCAAGTGTATAAGAAAATTTATATGTACTGACTTGATCATCATCAGTTGATTTTGTCCAATAAAAAGTTGCACTGTCACTGCCCTCTTTTATTGAAATAGATGTTATTTCCGGAGTTGTCGGCGGAGTTGAATCTTCAATATAAAAAGAATCAACAGTACTCCACTCTGAATATATATCATCCTCATCAAAAGCCCTTACCTGCCAATAATATGTCCCAGGAAATAAGTTTTCTAAAGAATATTCATTATTGAAAACCGTTATTACATCAGCATCAGCCATATTGTGGTCTTTGCAGTATGCGATTTCATATCCTGTTACTTTTTTATTATCAGAAGATTCTTCCCAAGTTAGGCATATGTTGTTGTTTTTAATTGTATGAGTCGGATTACCGGGGATAGTTGGAATTTCATATTTCCATGGTTTGACAAAAATTGTTTTTAAATACGTGTTGTTACTTGTAATTATTTCTGCCGCATCTTGACGAATTTGTACTTTTACTGTATGTGTACCATGAGAAATAGGACCTATATTAAGTGCCTTTTTTGAGGTAAAAGTTCCGTTAATACTTAATCCGGTAGTCCAAGGACTTGAAGTTATTATTTCTTCATCAATAAATATATCAACCCAAACAGTAGAAGTTGTATGTTTATTCCCTATATTTTTTACCGCAAATTTTAAATAATTATCCCAATGTGTCTCAAGATCAGAATAGCCGGGATCATGTCCTCCCGTGATAATAACTTCATCTTCCCACCCGTCAGGAGTGTAAAATGCAAGATCTGCATATCCATTGTCATTAACTGTTAGATTGCATGAAGATTTGTTATTATTCTCGTTTGATTCAAGTATATGATTGTTCTCATCTACAAATAAATTAAGCTCATATACTTTTGAGGTTATGAATGTTCCTGGTGCAATAGTCAACTGTTTTTTTACAGATTCTCCTGTTGATAATAGAGGAATTTCACATGTGCCTAAATAAGAAGAGCCATTATAAATAAAAACACTTGATTTTTGGGTTGTTGCATTTCCATAATTTGTTACTGTGAAGTAAATCGTCAGATAATCAGATTGTGCAATGCTGTTTGAAGAAAGCGATAATGAAGAAATTGTCAAATCAGGAGCAGCTGCAGGTGATGGAGGAATATTATTTGTTCCGGGTATATTGATAGAAAGGGAATAAAATGCACGTCTGGTTATATTATAATCATGATTAGTTGCACTTGACCAGTAGCCAATAAAAAGTTGAGTTTTTGTATCTCTTGGAGTAAATGTAATTGTTTGTGTTTCTCCTGCAAGCACATGATAGAGAGGACTTGATATATATTGATCACGAACAGTATACCCATGCTCCCCCGCCAATTGGTGTGAGGCAAGTTTTTCATCTGAATCGTAAAAAAATAAAAATAAACTATTTTGGTTGGAAGTATTAGTTATGGTTAATGTAATTTGATCCCAAATTTTTAAATTTTCGAAAGTGAATCTTGCACCATAATAAACACTTCTGCTTCTGAAATCAATTCCTGAACCATAAGATGAATTCGAATAACCGACATATCCATTCACTTCGTATTGATTTTGATTGCTGTTACAAATTAACGTTACATCTTCCAGCCATTCTCCACCAATAACAGCATAGTCAGTCAAATCATTATTTTTTACTATATGTTCTTCGCCTTCAATGATATGACCGATTTCATGCTTGATGACGGAGATTACGGAGTTAATTTCGTATGTATTATCAGCGAAGACAAAAGCATTATCATTTTTTATTTTATTGCCTTTGTCAATGTTTTCTGCCAAACCTTCAAATGAGCCGTATTCGTCAAAATCATCACTTTGACCGATAAAAATTGTGCTGAATTCTGCCTCTTCTTCCGGCTTTTCCAGAGTAAAATAAATTTCGGAATCTTTATAGTTTTCTCGCAAAGAAGACAGAATGAACTGTTTTTGTTCTTCGCTCATTTCTGAATCATGAATTTTTGTATTAACGGTTATATTCAAATCTTTGTTATTGTAAGTTGTTTCGGCACCGTCGAAGTCGAGGTAGATGATTTGCTTTTCCATGATGTTTTTCCTGATGGTAAATTATTTATTTTTTGAGAATATAATATGTTTTTTAGCAAATACAAGCCGGATTTTGCAGGAATGATGTTTTTTTGTTTGACTTTTGCAGAAAAACTGTTATAGTTATACTGTAATATATTACGGAGGATCAAATGTTCGGTTTTTACAGAATTTGCTGCGCTGTGCCGCAGCTGCGTATCGCTGATGTGCAGTTTAATGCGGCTGAAATTGAAAGCCTTTATCTTGAGGCGGCGGAAAATGGTGCCGCCGCAGTGCTTTTCCCGGAATTGTCTCTGACAGGTGCAAGCTGCGGAAATATTTTTTATCAGAAAACTCTGCTCGATAATGTCCGTTTGGAAATGGTCAGACTGGCTGAACTTGCCACTGAATCTTTGCTCATTTTCGGCGCGCCGCTCGTCTGCGGAAATGCGTTGTGGAATTGTGCCGTTGTCGCTCAATGCGGCAGAATCCTCGGTATCGTTCCCAAAAAGCGTATTGGAAATGATCCCGTTTTCGCTGACGGTGCGCAGTTGGATGATGAAATCATTTTGAATGGAGATGCTGTTGATATAAAAACAGATATGCTTTTCAGTGACGGTAATTTCAGTTTCGGAGTAACGCTCGGAGAGGATTTGAATTCAGCATTGCCGCATGCCGCTCAACTCAATGCATGTGGTGCTGATGTTATTTTCAATTTAAGCAGCTGCAAGGAGACATCAAATAACTGGCAGAAGCGTTTGAACAGTATGGAGACTTTTTCCTCAAATGTTTCATGCGCATATATTTATGCTTCTTCTGGTGCAGGTGAGTCGGTAACTGACTGTGTATATGCCGGGCATGCATGCATCGTTGAAAACGGCGATCTTCTGACTGAAAGCAGACCTTTTGCCCGTTCAAGTCAGCTTATTTATGATGAAATTGATATTGAAAAAATTCAAGCCCTCAAATTGCAGAGAGCGGTGGCGCAGAATTTTGTCAATGATATGCCGCTTGTTGAATGTTATGAAATCAAAACGGCAGATAAACTTGAATACCGTTACATTGAACCGCTGGTTTTCATCCCTGAAGATGCGCAGGAGCTTGATAATATCATAAAAATTCAGACTTATGCTCTTGCCGACCGTATCAGCAGGATAAAAGCGAAGACGATGGTATTGGGAATCTCCGGCGGATTGGATTCAACTCTGGCTCTTTTGATATGTCATAATGTTTGCAAAGAACTCGGTCTGCCTTTTACGGATATTGTCGCTTTCACGCTTCCCGGTTTCGGAACGACCGGCAGAACTTACAATAATGCGGTCAGCCTTGCGCAGGAACTCGGAGTCACTTTGAAAGAGGTGAATATCAAAGATGCCGCATTGCAGCATTTCAAAGACATCGGTCATGATGTAAATGATATTGATGTAACTTATGAAAATACTCAGGCGCGTGAGCGTACTCAGATACTGATGGATTATGCAAATAAATCAGGCGGTATCGTTATTGGAACCGGAGATTTGTCCGAACTTGCTCTCGGATGGTGTACTTATAATGGCGACCACATGTCCATGTACGGCTTGAACAGTTCCGTCCCCAAAACACAAATCCGTCCGCTGATCAGCTGTTATGCTGAAAATTGCAGTGACAGAATCCGTGAGATTTTACAGGATATTATTGATACTCCCGTCAGTCCGGAACTTCTGCCGCCGTCAAAAACGGAGAGATAGCACAGAAAACGGAAGATATTATCGGACCGTACGAATTGCATGATTTCTTTTTGTATCACTTTATTCAATATGGAACTGCACCAGCTAAACTTATTTTTATGGCAGAACGTGCATTTGCCGGAATCTATGAAAAAGATGATATTGTCAGAACGCTGAAAATTTTTATCCGCCGCTTTTTTACTCAACAGTTTAAGCGCAACGCAGTACCGGACGGTGTGCAGACCGGAGTTGTAAGTCTGTCTCCGAGAGGCAACTGGAATATGCCGTCTGAAGCAGACTGCCGTGCTTTTCTGGCAGAAACGGAGAGTGAAAATGAGTAAAATACATATTGGTTCAAGACTTTGTAAAACTATGGATTTGAGTCTGGGGCAGAGTCTTTTTGCCGGAACATTGCTGGAATGGATCGCTGAATGCGGTTCTATTTTCAGTATGAAATATACCGGCAGTGACCGTCACATGGCACTGTACCGCATAGATGATCTGCGGATAACCAAACCGATCAAAGTCGGTATGCTGATGGATTTTTTTGCAGATGATGTCCGGTTGGGGAAACACAGTGTAAGTTTCCGTCTTTTCGGTGAAGTCAGGGGAAAATGTACTGTTTCGCTTGACTGCACTTATGTTCAAATTGATGAAAACGGCGAAAAGATACCCTTGCCGCCGCAATGTAAAAATTGAAAAAGGATAAGTTATGAAAAAATTGCAATTTGTTGTTTACGCACTTTGTGCCGCTTTGTTTTTTTGCGGTTGTGAGGCTATTGAAGATGCATTGAATATCAACCTTGTTGATGATAATCCACGTTATCAGATTTCTTTGCACAGCATTATCAAATATCCGCGCGGCAACAGGATCGAAGAGGAAGTTGAAACTTTCAAAGGGGAAAAAGTTACTATTAATGCCAACTCTTTTATTGACAGTTCCAAGATACTTGATGCTGAATTGATTCCGCTTGAAGATGATCCCGGATATTTTGATATTTCACTGAAATTGAATGATACCGGTGTGAAACAGTGGTTCCAGCTGGTGCTTGATTACCGTGATGATCCCGTTGCCATTATTATTGACGGAGCGTATTTCGGCAGATTCCGTCCTGATGGGGGGCATACCGAAGATGATCAGTGGGTCACTCTTAAAGGACCTTTCAATGAGGTTATTGCCAGAGGAATCGTAAAATATGCCAAACGTAATTACCGTCATTATCACCCCACCAGTACTTTTTGATCATGGCACAGGAGATTGAACGTAAATTTCTGGTAAAAGATGAAAGTTTTTTGCCGCTTGTTGAATATAAAAAGCATCTTAAACAGGGATATTTGACCTCAAAAAATGCTGAGGGGATGACTTTCAGGGTACGTATTGCCGACAATGAGGCTTTTCTGACAGTCAAAGGCAGAAATAACGGCATGACCAGAGCGGAATTTGAATATCCGATCCCGCTTGCTGATGCGGAGGAGATGCTTGCATCATTCTGTTCTGACCGCATGATCGACAAAGTCCGTTATTATCTGCATTATGAAGGTTTTCTCTGGGAGATAGATGTTTTTGAGGGGCGTCACAAAGGTTTGATTGTTGCAGAAATAGAACTTTCTGATGAAGATACTGTTTTTGCAATTCCTCCGTTTGTCGGCAAAGAAGTTACTGATGATTTTGCGTACAGTAATTTTGCATTGAGTATGTCTCAATGATGTATAAAGTGTGTGTGCTTTGTGTATAATTTCAAAATTTCAAGGCTCTGTACTAAACATTGACTGATAAATTAAAAAACTGAGGGGTTTGGGGTATAGTATTTTGCGCAAGCGAAATACAGCAATACCCCAATTGTGGCTAATCGTGGCAAAAGATTTTCGTTGTCATCCCTCAAAAAAGAGGGAGGACAAAGGAAACATTTTGCCACAAACAGACAAGACTGACACCATCCGGCCGCTAACATCACGGCTATGCCGTTACCAAATGGGGATGGATATCCCCTTGCGGGGGTGCGGGGGGGCGCAAGCAGCCCCCTTGCAATAAAAAAATCAGTCCACGTTTAGTACAGAGCCTAATTTTTCAAAAAGTCAGCAAAAACGGAAGTGTACGGACAGCAGGTGAAAAATTTTGATTTGTCCGTAAACTTCCGTGTTTATTTTATTTCAGATTTATTTTATTCTGAAATTGGGATTTTGTGAACTTTTGCGTCCTCTGATTTCGGAAGGATGACAGTCAGTACTCCATCGTTTGTTTTGGCATGGATTTTTGAAATATCTGTACTTGTGCCGAGCTGGAAACAGCGGCGGAAAACGATTTGACGTCCTTTGCGGCAAAGACAGCTGTGAGCTTCGATGCTCAAGATATGGTTTGCGACTTCGACTGAAACGTTTTCGGGTTTAGCACCGGGTATTTCAAAATACATGGTCATGGCGTGTTCATCTTCGATAATGTCGACGAGCGGCAGTATTTCGATAGTTTCATGACATTTCATTTCTTTTTTTTCTTCGGATTGTTTCATTTCACATTTTTCTTTATCAGTGCATTTTTCATTCATAAGCGTACCTCACAGAGTTAATTGATTTCGATTATACGGACTTCATTTTTTTCGGCGGCGGTTTTTGCCATTTTGATGGTCAGAACGCCGTGCTTGTAATGGGCGGTTGTTTTTTTGCTGTCGACGGCAGCGGGGAGTTTGATGCTTTCCTCGAATGCTTGATAATGGCGTTCATGGCGGATGAGTTTGTTTTTCACTTCATCATTTTTGCAGCAGCAGTGTTTTTCTGCTTTTACAGTGAGAATGTCATTTTCGATTTCGACAGAAATTTTGTCATTTTTGCAGCCGGGGAGGGGGAGTTTGGCGATGATTTCGTCATCTTTCATCTCCAGCTCCATACGGCCGAAGCTGTGATTCTCGAAAGGCAGTTCCAGATTGTAAAACGGGTCGAATTGTTTCAACATGTTGTTGAACATTTCGTCAAAACTTCTCAAATTGGGTGAAAGTTCTGACTTGCGGTTGATTTTTGAGAGCATAAATACCTCCTTGTTTTTTTCAGGCAGTTCTTCCGCCTGTTCTGATGCAAGATAGTTGTGAAAAATGTTCTCTTCAATAGATTTACGCGAAAATTGCAATTAATTGAAATAGTGATTATTTTGAAACAGATAATATCTGATATAATATGCAGAGCGTTGTTTGCTTTTTTTGAAAAAAAAGTTTGTTTTTTAGCATTAAGGAGTTATATTATCTGTAAGTGGAAAAATGACAAAAAATTATGTGCCGTTATAATTACCTTTTAATGAAAGGATTTTGTATGAAAAAAATGAAAAATATTTGGTTGAACGGTTTTTTCCGGGCATGGGAAATGTTATATTGCTTCCCGCTTGAAGACCGTTGTCCCGATTTTTTGAAAATTGACACCGCTAATTGCAAAGGTGTTCATGTTATGAGCGGTTTTTTGACTGCTTCATTTGCTTTCGGCTTGTTTTTTGTGATATTGTCATGGATTCTGACTTCTGTTTTCGGAATTGTTCCCGGAGCGATAGCGGGAGCTTTGGCGATGACTGCAATTCTGCTTTGGTGTGATCATTGTGCAGGGGTTACACTGGTTGCCAACATGCTGACAAAAAAATTCAAAGGTGCCAAAATGGGTGATATTCTGCTGGAACAGAACAGTGATCCTGAAAGAATCAATTCCGGTATCGGAAGTGCGATTTTTTCTGTGTTGATTTTGTTGAAAGCAGTATTTTTTTATTTTATCATACAGTCACAGAATTTTTATCTTTTGATATTGATAATGCTGGCAGGAGCATTTACACAGGCGTATGCATTGAATGCACATACCGGGAAGGCGGCATTTTTCGGATTTGCCAACAGCAGTGAGCGTAATATTTTTTATCTGACGGCGATTCTTTTTCTGCTGCTCGGCTCCAAATTCAATATGATGATTTCGCTGGCATTTCTCGGCGGTATTTTCCTTTGGAACTATTGGATAAAGGAAAGTTTTATCAAACTTGCTTACGGCAAGAGCGATGAAAGTATAACTTTTTATGGAGAATGTGCCATAATGATTGCAAGTTTGATTGCTCTTATTTACAGTGCGGGGGCATTTCAGGCATAATTATGAACAGAATAATTATCCATTGCGGCAACGGCAGGGGGAAAAGTTCTTCAGGATTCGGAGTTGTGGTGCGGGCGCTTGCTCATGGCAGAAAAGTGCTTGTTGTCCAGTTTTTCAAGCCGGAGATGGATGCCGCATTAAAATATCTGCTTGAAAATTCAGACGGCAGATTAACTGTAAAAAATTACGGCAGCTGGTATTTTAAGGATCGTCCTGATGTGGATGCGGCGCTTGTGTATCAAAATGCTTTACGTGATATTTATGAACTTATCAGGAATGATGGTTTTGATACTGTGATGCTGGATGAGATTTTTTATACTGTTGATTTCAATCTGCTTGAAGCAGGAAAAATAATTGAACTTATTGAAGCTTTTGATAACAAATGTTTTGTGCTTACCGGCAGAAATGCGCCATGCGAATTATTAAAAATTGCAGATACTGTAAGCCGCATAGAGTGTGAGAAACATGCTTTTGAACGGGGGATAAAGGCGCAAAAAGGGGTTGAATTTTAAGTTTTTTAAATAGGGTTTGATAAAGATGGCAGTAATTGCTAAAAAAAGCAAGTATCAAATGAACATGTGCCGCGGTCCGTTGAGAAAGCAAATCATTACTTTTGCGGTTCCTCTGGTTTTTACCGGATTGCTTCAGATTTTTTTCCATGCGGCAGATTTGATGGTCGTCGGACGTTTTGCTTCATACCGTGCGCTGGCGGCGGTAGGGTCGACGGGGTCGCTTACCATGCTGATAATCAATGTTTTTCTGGGAATTTCAATCGGTACAAATGTGCTTGTGGCGCGTTATCTCGGAGAGAAAAACCGTAAAGAAGTTTCAAGAACGGTGCATACTGCAATATTTGCCGCTCTGTTTGGTGGAGTGGTGTTGGGGATTTTCGGCATCGTAATGTCAAAAACATTTCTGCAAATGATGTCAACGCCTGATGATGTTATTGATATGGCGACTTTGTATATGCGGATATATTTTGCAGGTATGCCTGTGGTATTGCTGTATAATTTCGGCAGTTCCGTCATGCGTGCGGCGGGGGATACAAAAAGACCTTTTTATTTCCTGGTTACAGGAGGGATAATAAATGTTATTCTCAATTTATTTTTTGTCTTGTGCTGTGGAATGGATGTCAGCGGAGTGGCATTAGCTACTATTATTTCTCAGGCGGTGTCTGCCGGAATGATTCTGCGTTCATTGATGCACATGGGAGAAGGGTGCCGTTTCGTTTGGAAAAAGCTTAAAATAAGCTGGAAGAATTTGCGTGAAATGCTCTGGCTCGGAGTTCCTGCGGGCTTTCAGAGTTCCTGTTTTTCGCTTGCCAATATTCTTATTCAGTCGTCGCTCAACAGTTTCGGTTCTGAAGTTATGGCAGGAAGTGCGGCGGCTGTACAGTGGGAGGGATTTTTATTTGTTTCTTCAACTGCGTTGGGACATACGATGGTAAGTTTTGTCGGACAGAATCTCGGCGGTAAACAATATAAACGTATACGGGAAAGTATCCGTTACGGAATGATTTTTGCGATAATTCTCACTTTAGTTATCAGTGGAATTATATTGCTGTTCAGAGAGCCTTTGTTGGCTATGTTCAACAAAAATCCTGAAGTTATCAAATGGGGTGTAGTGCGTTTCCTTATTTCATTGCCGATGCAATGGGCGTGTTCTGTTATGGAAATTGAAACCAGTGCTTTGCGTGGTTTGGGCTGTTCAATCGGACCTACATTGATAATGATATTCGGTATTTGCGTATTCCGTATCGTCTGGTTGTGGACAATGTTCAGAGCAGTTCCGACCTATGCAGTGCTGGTATGGTCATTCCCGATTACGAGGCTGATA
>JAFVPG010000099.1 GCA_017505415.1 Lentisphaeria bacterium
ATTGCTCCGTTTATTTCCACCCCGACATCAATACTGACAATATCATCTTCAGTAAGAATCCGTTCAGCGCAGCCTATACCGTGAACAACTTCTTCATTTACAGAAATACAAATATGCCCCGGAAAACCGCCGTAACCGAGAAAGGCACTTCTGCCGTTTTCCTGAGCAATCAGAGCTGCTGCGATTTCATCCAGCTCCAGAGTGGACATGCCGGGACATGCTCTTTGAGCGATCCCGTCACGAACTCTGGCGGTTGCAGCAGCAGCAATACGGATGCGGTTGATTTCTTCTTCCGTATGGATGACGAAATTAGCGGCCATTAAAACAACTCTTTCTTTAAGAGATCCATGGATTCTTCTTTATCCATGTCTTTGAGTTCGACCATTTTGCCGGTTGTGCGGTAATAGTCGATTACGGGCTGGGTCTGTTTGTAGAAGACAGCCAGACGGTTTTTAGCTGTTTCGAGAGAGTCGTCAGCACGCTGATAAAGTTCTCCTCCGCATTTATCGCAGATGCCTTCGACTTTCGGAGGCATGCCGAGTTTATTGAAAACAGCACCGCATTTGCAGCTCAAGCGGGAGGTGAGGCGGGCAAGGAGAGTTTCATCTTTGACATTGAAGAAAACAACGGCATCCAAAGTCATGCCGAGGTCGGCAAGAACTTTGTTAAGGAGTTCAGCCTGATTGAGAGTGCGGGGGAATCCATCGAGGATAAAGCCTGCTTTGCAATCATCTTTTGCAAGGCGTTCTTTGACCATACCGACAACGATTTCATCAGAAACGAGACCGCCTTCTTTCATAATGACTGCTGCCTGTCTGCCGAGTTCAGTATCGCGTTTGATCTCATCACGCAGAATATCTCCGGTTGAGATGTGGGCGAGGGGGGCGATTTCCATGAGAAGGTTGGAAATAGTACCTTTGCCGGAACCGGGGGCGCCGATAAAAATGAGATTCTTTTTATTCATGATTTATCCTTTCCTTATAAATTAAATAAGACTGTCATAAATTTTTTCAATAGGAACTTTGTTTTCAGTACCGTCAGTCATATTTTTTATGACGGCGCATTTTTCAGCTAATTCATTTTCGCCGCGAATTACAACAAAAGCAGCACCGCAGTTGTTGGCTGAACGCATTTGAGCTTTCATTGATCGGTTTTCGACTTCAAGGGCAACTTTCAAACCGTTACGTCGGAGAATACCTGCAAGTTCGATGTTGGCTTTGCGTGCTTCGTCACCGAGAGAGACGAGATAAACCAGATCTTTTCTGTCAGATTCTTCTTTGATGCCGAGAGCTTCGCGTACCATGAGCAGACGTTCAATGCCGGCGGCAAAACCGACACCTCTTACGGGACGGCTCTGCCCCGGGAGATAAAGTTCATATCTGCCGCCTCCGGCAATGGCGATGGCACTGCCGAGACAGTTATGAGAAAGTTCAAAAACGGTATGAACATAATAGTCAAGACCTCTTACCAGCATCGGGTCAACGATATAAGGTACTTTCAGAGCATCGAGAGTTTCGCATACAGTTTTAAAGTAATTGCGTGATTCTTCGCTGAAAAACAGACGGTAATCCGGGGCATCTTTGATGATGTCACGGCATGCTTGCTGTTTGCAGTCGAGGATACGCCATATATTTTTTTCAAGCCGAACTTTGCAATCATCACACATATCGTTGATATGAGCTGCGAAATATTCTTTCAGTGCTTTGCCGGATTCTATTCTGTCTTCGGCAACGCCGCGGCTGTTTATACGGATGTCGACATCCTTGATGCCGATTTCCTGTAAAAAGTGGTAGAGCATAGCGATACATTCAGCGTCAAGTTCCGGAGCAATGCGTCCGACGTTTTCGACACCTATCTGGTGAAATTCACGACGGCGCCCGGCAGCCGGACGTTCTCCGCGGAACATGGAACCGTAATAAAAAACACGCTGTTCAACGCCGTTCATAACATCAGTTGCCAGCAAAGCGCGCATGACACCGGCAGTCCCTTCCGGACGGAGAGTCAGGCTTCTGCCGCCTCTGTCCTCAAAAGTATACATTTCCTTCTGGACGACTTCAGTATCATCTCCGAGACCTTTTTGAAAAACTTCAGTGTATTCAAAAGTCGGAGTGCGGAGTTCTCCGTATCCGTAGCGTCCGAAAATATCGGCACCGGTCTCTTCGATTTTCCGGTATTGCATACTTTCTTCGGGGAAGATGTCAGCAGTACCGGGGACGGGAGAAAATTTACCCATTATAAAACCTCATTACATATAAAATAAAAAAACAGTCATTTCAGATTTTTAAGGTCGTTTAATGACTGAAGGACGATTTAAAATTTCTCTTAAACCGTCCTTGTGTGGGAAATTATTTGATTTTTTTAGTGTTGAGTTTTTCAACAGCTTCTTTAAGTTCTTTGCCTGCGCGGAATTTGACTACTGCGCGTTCGGGGATAACAACTTCATTTTTTGGTTTGTTGGGGTTGCGGCCCTTGCGGCTCTTGCGGACTTTGATTTCAAAAACACCGAAATTGCGGAGTTCGATGGTATTGCCTGCCATGAGGTCTGCGGCAATAAAGTCAAGAGTACACTGAACTACTTCTGCAACGTCACTCTGAATAAATCCTGTTTCTTCGGCGATTTTTACAACCAAATCTCTTTTTGTCATTTTTTAATCCTTCTTTTAAATAGTTAATATATTGTCATAACACAAAACACAATATCGGGGCAATTTTTGCAAATTAAAAATTGTCATCTATATAAAATAATACAAACTTTCAGATATTCAACAGTTTAAATAAAAAAAAACGGAATTTTTTTTATGATTTTTTTAAAAAACGGACTTGAAAAATGAAAAATATGTTATATATTGTGGGTATGCAGTTTGCAATTGGATGCATATCGCTTTTCCACCGCTCGTGTATCCGTTGTGAAGAAACCGGGAGAAAACGGTTTTTTGACTGCATAGTGTAAAACTTGGCGTTGGTTACCATTTTTTGAAAAAAAGAATGGCAGCTCCGGGTTTTTTGTGTATTTATAAACAAAATCTCAGTGTTGAATAAATGCTGGGGAAATCACAGTAAGTACAGACAGCTTGTTGTGATTAATTAATCCGTAAAGGGGATTTTTTATGAAAGTCAGAGCATCAGTCAAACGCAGATGCGAGTATTGCCAGATCGTCAAACGCAACGGCGTGATCCGTGTCATCTGCTCGCATAACCCCCGCCACAAACAAAGACAAGGTTAATAAAAGGAAGTAAACTATGCCTCGTATTATTGGTATTGAAATTCCGAGTAACAAATACGTTGAATACGCATTGCGTTACCTCTATGGAATCGGTCCGGCAAAGGCTTTGGAAATCGTTGAGCGTTGCAATATTCCCCGCGACATGAAAGCCAAAGATCTCACTCCCGAAATGATTTCAGCGATCACTGTCATTCTTCAGAACGATATTCTCGTCGAAGGTGACCTCCGTCGCGTTATCTCTGCGGATATCCGTCGTCTTCAGCAGATCAACTGCTATCGCGGTATCCGGCACCGTAAAGGACTTCCTGTCCACGGTCAGCGTACCAAAACAAACGCTCGTACCCGTAAAGGTAAGAAGTCTACAGTCGGTGCTATCCGTGACAAAACTCAGCGTCGTTTGGCTGCCAAAGGATAATCCGGCGGCTGCTTAGCATGAATACCGCATTGTGCGGTGATTTAAGATTAACACTGAAATTAAGTTAGGAAATATATCATGGCTGAAGAACTCGATAAAAATATCGAAGCTGCCGCAGAAACTGCCGTTGCCGAACCCGTTGCAAAACAGGGTCGTGCAAAATCCGGTCGTTACATTCCGTCCGGTATCGCTTTCGTTTTGGCAAGCTTCAACAATACAAAAGTTACTATCACTGACCTCCATGGCAATGTTCTTTGCTGGTCAACCGGTGGTAAAAACGGTTTTAAAGGATCACGCAAAAGCACAGCTTATGCAGCACAGGTTATTGCCGGTGATGCTGCCAAAAAAGCACAGCTTATGGGTATGAAAGAAATTGAAGTCCGCATCAAGGGCCCCGGCGCAGGTCGTGAATCTGCTGTCCGCGGTATCGCTGCTGCCGGTCTTGAAATCAATTGCATTAAGGATATTACTCCGGTTCCGCACAACGGTTGCCGTCCTCCGAAAAGACGTCGTGTCTGATTCTCTTGTTTGTATGTATTGATAATAAACAGTCTAAAAATAAAATACGATTGGAGGATGATATGACATCATTGATCGGATTCCCGATGCCTGAATCAATTGTGATTGATGAAAGCAGCGCAAGCGAAACCTATTGTAAATTTACAGCTGCTCCTTTACAGAGCGGTTTTGGACATACTCTCGGTAATGCATTGCGTCGTGTCTTGCTCTCATCTATGGAGGGGGCAGCAATCTGTTCCGTCCGTATTGACGGTGCAAAACATGAGTTTGATTCTATTGATAATGTTGTTGAAGATGTAACTGAAATTGTTCTGAATCTCAAAAAGGTTCATCTCAATCTTATCGGTGCAGCTAATAAAACTCTTGAAATCAAGAAAGACAAAGCAGGTGCAGTCACTGCAGCAGATATTGTCTGCGACGGTACTGTTGAAGTCCTTAATCCTGACCAGATCATCTGTACTTTGGACAAGGATGTTCCTTTCCATGCAGAAATCGAAGTCATGAAGGGTAAAGGTTATCTTCCTGCAGAAAAAAGTTCTGTTCCCCGCACAATCGGTACTATTCCGGTTGATTGCCTGTTCAGTCCTGTGACCCGGGTCAATTATCAGATTGGTTCTGCCCGAGTCGGTGAAGAAACCGAGATGGACAGTCTGGTTATTGAAATCTGGACCGACGGACGTATTGCACCGAAAGATGCATTGGAACGTTCAGCTCAGATTCTGAGAGAACATTTGCAGGTCTTCCTCAGCGGAGATGACAGCAAAAAAGACAGCGTCGCATTGCCCGAACATGAATTGAAACTCTTCCGTGTTCTCGCTCAGGATGTTGAAGTCCTTGACCTCTCTGTCCGTGCGATGAATTGCTTGAACAGCGCAAACATCAAGCTTATCGGTGAATTGTGCAACAAGACTGAAAGCCGCATGCTGAAATATCGCAATTTCGGTAAGAAGTCTTTGGATGAAATTAAAGAAAAAATCGAAAAAATCGGGTTGAGCCTCGGCATGACCTACAGCGATAATATTACCGCTGCACTCGAAAGAGAATCCGAAAAGGCCCGTCTCGATAACGAGGAGAATAAATAATGCGTCATCGTAAACATACTTTTAAAATCGGTCGTACCGGTTCACATCGCAGAGCTTTGCTTGCCAATATGGTCAGCAGCCTGATCGAACACGGCGAAATCAAAACCACTGTTGTAAAAGCTAAAGAAGCAAGAATTTTTGCTGAACGTCTTGTTACCATGGCAAAAAGCGGTACTTTGCATCATCGCCGTCTTGCAATCGCCCGTCTCCGCAATGTTGAAGCTGTCCGCAAACTTTTTGCAGAAATTGCCCCCAACTATGCAGAACGCAATGGCGGTTATACCCGCATCATCAAACTCGGCCGTCGCCAGGGTGATGCTGCAGAAATGTGCCTCTTCCAGTTTGTTGAAGCCGGCGCACCTGCTAAAAAAGAAGCTGCAAAAGCTGAATAAGCAATTTTATAAATTTGCTTGAAATAAAAAATGTTATGAGAGATATCTTGTGTCTCTCATAATATTTTTTTTTTTTGTGTGTTTTAGGGGAGGAAACTTTTTCTTCTTGATTAAAAGAAGAAAGAAGTTTCCTCCCCTAAGACCCCACCTTCAAAAAGAAGAAAAGGGTACTTTTTGATAACATGACTCTAAAAATTAGTCTGAGTTTACTTTTACAATCGACATATTTCTCATTTTTTCTCTTTTTAAGTAATAATGACTTGTATTTTGTAAAATAAGGATTATATTATCGCGTTGCATTGTAGCGGAGATTTTGTATCTTATTGATTATAATGCAGTTGATTGACAACCGATACATTTCAGCAAATGCTCTGAAAATCCGCCAAATTAAAAGATTATTTGCTCTCATTATAGGTGAAATGTATCCGGTAGGATTGTGTCTGCACATCTTGCCGGACGTTCTCTTGCATAATGAGAGCAGGTTCTTGGCGGAACCTTCAGAGCCATGTCAGAGAACGTTCGTTTTTTTTTTGCTCCGACTTGTTTTATATGCTGAAATTATCGCAAATATCAAAAATAAAACAAAAATTTACATATAGAACAAGGAGAAAAACTTATGGCTATTTATGCACTACGTGGAAATGATGATGAAAAATGGACTACTGCAATTTATAATTCTTTAAAAAACGGAGAAGCCAGATTTGGGTGGAGTTATTATGATGATTCCAAAAATTTTACTACAGATTTAAATATATTGAAAGAAAAAATTCGTCAAGGACAAGCATTGACAGATGATGAAGCAAATTGTTATCAGCCATTTTTATTTGATATAAAATGCGGTGACTATATTGTCTTCATCAACATACCTCAATATGGAGAATGTACATTAGCTAAAGTTACAAAAGAATATTATTATTCAAAGCATACAGACTTACAATATGAATGGGGGTATGACGGAAATCATTGTCTAGGAATAGATACAGACAGTATATATACATTTAACAGAAATTGTAAAAAAGTACATCCTTATCTATCAAGTCGTTTGAAATTGCGTGGCAGACATTGGCAAATTTATGCAGAAAAAGAATTTGATGTTTTAATTGACTGTTTGAAAAATAATAAAGATTTAGTAGAAAATAAAAATTCAATAGATTTTCTGCAAGCAGAACTTTTTCAGAAATGGCAAGATATTGCCAATATTATTCAAGCAACCCATCCGGGGAAAAAACTTGAAGAATTGGTAGTTGAAATATTTAAAAAAATTCCTGGGGTAAGCAGTGTAAAAAATAATAGTTCTTCATGGCGTTCTGATAATGGAGCTGATGTTATTGTAAAATTTCGTACAGGTCTGCTTGACTTCAAAGATTTAACAGAAGAAAAAACACTTGTCATTCAAGTAAAATCTTATGAAGGGGAACATTGCAGTGTTCAGGCTGTTAATGATATAAAAATGGCGATAAACAAATATGATGCAGATTACGGAATGATTTTTTCAAC
>JAFVPG010000100.1 GCA_017505415.1 Lentisphaeria bacterium
ATGGCGCCGTAACTGCATCGGGCTTCAAACAACGGAAGAATTTGAAAGGAGAAAAGTTTTTCTTTGTTACTTTCTTTTTGCAAAAAGAAAGTAAGTATTGCAAGACATGTCAAGGCAGTCTGCCTTACGCATCTGCGGACAAAAATATGAGAACAACAACCCCTTAACAGAAAGGATAAAAAAATGAAAAACACCCTCAAACAACATTACAAAGTCAATACTATCGGAAGTTGTTTCACATTGATTGAACTTTTGGTGGTCATTGCCATCATCGCAATTCTTGCAGGTATGCTGTTGCCGGCATTGAATTCAGCACGGGACAGAGCAAGGACTGCAAATTGTCAATCCAATCTTAAAGCTCAAGGGCAGGCAGCTATGCTTTATCAGGGCGATTATGATGATTACATTCATCCAATAGAAGGATGGGCAGTAGGTGGTACAAATACTCCGTTCTGGTTTTATCTGGAACCTTATTTAACGACAAAAGATGATATATGGTCAGTGGATGCAAAATATCGCAGTAAAGTATTTCAATGTCCTGCAAATGCAAATATTAACGATTCTAATCAGGTCAGCGGTACATTGTCAACAAGTACCGTAAATAATTACGGCGGAAATGGATGGTTGTTCTGTGTGAAGTCAAGTGTATCCCCGGCAATTAAAATCGGTTCTGTAAAAAATCCGAGTTCTGTTTGGCTGCATGGCGACCGCAGCTCTGCCAATAATGTTAATATTGACCATTATCTGATGGCTGCTCGTGTGTGGTCTACTTCAATGGGAGTTGGAGCGTGGCACGGTAATAAAAAAACAGCCAATCTTTTATTCATTGACGGACATGTTAAAAATTACAAGGTCGATGGATGGGCTGGTCAACGTGCAAAAGCAAAAAATGACGGTGTTCTTACCGACCCTGCAGAATAAGTATTATAGAAAGATTGGTTTTGTATGTTGAAAGTTACAGGAACTTTTCTCGATGAGATAAG
This sequence comes from Lentisphaeria bacterium, assembly GCA_017505415.1. GTDB lineage: Bacteria > Verrucomicrobiota > Lentisphaeria > Victivallales > Victivallaceae > RGIG5270. The sequence continues at coordinate 984 of JAFVPG010000100.1, forward strand.
TTTTGATATTCCGCATCACAACTGGGGACGCAAGGAGTGGAAAAAAGATTTTGAGGCTATGCAGGCAATCGGAATTGATACAGTTATTCTTATCCGTTGCGGCATGAAGCACTTCCTTGCGTATCCCTCAAAAGTTCTGATGAAACAGGCAGGCTGTTACGAACCTGAAACCGATGTGGTTGAAATGTTCCTTGATATTGCCGATGAGATGAATATTAATTTCTTTTTCGGCACATACGATGCATTCGGTATAATTCCGTTTGAACGTTCGGTGGAGATAAACAAAGATGTTATCAAAGAGGCATACGACCTTTATGGACATCACAAATCTTTCAAAGGCTGGTATCTTGCCACGGAGATTTCACGCCGTAAGCTCGGTGCAGCTGAGGCTTATGCAGAACATGGAATGCTTGCCAAATCGCTTTCAAATAATCTTCCTGTACTTATTTCTCCTTTTATTGCCAATCTTCAGTCTCATGACGATCCTGAACTTGCCCGTCAGGAGCAGATCGCTCATGAGAAAGACTGGAGATCCATTCTTTCAACTATTCAGGGAGCTGTTGATATTGTAGCATTTCAGGACGGCCATATCCCGATCCATGAATTGGAAAATTATCTCAATATCAACGGCAGACTTATCCGTGAGTACGGAATGCAATATTGGACAAATTGTGAAACTTTTGATCGGGATATGCCGATTCATTTTTTCCCGATCAAGTGGGAGAAGATGTATCACAAATTGAGAATTGCTGAAAGAACCGGGGCGGAAAAGGCGATAACTTTTGAATTTTCACATTTTATGAGCCCGAATTCAGCATATATTCAGGCACACGGACTTTATGACCGCTATCGTGAGTATGCAGGACTGAAAGAGAGAGATTGATATGGATATTTATCATGGCAAGTGGATAAATATTCCGCTTGAAGACAAAGGGCGGGCAAATTATTACCGCAAGACTTTTGAACTGAATGAAGTGCCGGAGTGTGCGGAACTTTTTTTCTGCGCCGCCGGATATTATGAAATATTTATCAACGGCACTGCACCTGATGACAGAGTGCTTGCTCCTGCAATTTCTCTGTATGACCGCACTTTGCCGTATACTGTTTACAAGATTGCACATTTACTTAAAAAAGGCAGAAATACCATCGTAGTTCATCTTGCTAACGGCTGGTATAATATCTGGGAAAAAGATCGTTTCGGTTTTGACCGTATGGCATATCGGGATGATCCAAAATTTATGACTTATCTGGAGTGTGATGGCAGGACAATACTCAAAAGTGATGATTCATGGAAAGTATGTCCCTCCGGCATAACATATAATTCTGTACGGCACGGTGAATTTTTTGATGCCAATCAGGAACCTGAATGGATTTTTGATGCAGATGCAGACGATTCCTGCTGTAAAAATGCGCAGTATTGTTTCCCCCCCGGTGGAAATATTGTCCCTGAAGTCGGACATCCATGCCGTGTCAAAGAGTATATTGAGCCTGTAAATAAGACTGTCTTTCCTTTCGGCAGACTTATATATGATTTCGGAGTCGGTATTGCCGGGTGGTGTGAATTTACCCTTACAGCGCCTCCGGGAACGACGATTTATGTTGAATACGGAGAAATGGTGAAGGATAACGGCGATCTTGACTGTGAATATATCCGCAACCTTGATCGAAATGCATTTGTATTTCAGGAGGATCGTTTTACTGTCGGTAAATCCGGCAGACTTGACAGAGTTCATGCTCATTTTACATGGTACGGCTTCCGTTATATCCGTGTCAGAGCAGAGAGTCCGGAAATAAAAATTGAAAAGATCCGAGCCTGTGTGGTACGTAATGATTTTGAAAAAATCGGCAGTTATAAATCTTCAAATGATGTGCTTGATGCACTTTTGCCGATGACCTGCCGCAGTTATGAATCCAATTTTGTCGGCATTCCGACCGATTGCCCGCACCGGGAGAAAAACGGTTATACCGGTGATGTCCAGCTGGCATGCAGTACGGGACTTTTTCTTTATGATGCAAAAGAGGATTACAAACATTACATGCAGTGTGTCGCAGATACTCAGAGAGTAAACGGACACATGCCGTTTATTGCTCCGGGCGCATGGGGATATTACGGCGGCGGTCCGGCATGGGATATGGTGCTTTTTGTACTGCCTTACGAAATATACCGCTTTACAGGTGATTCGGAATGTATTGAAAAATATTATCCCAATATGTTGAGATACCTTGATTTCTGCAAACAGATGGAACGTGATGACCTTGTTTATTTCGGTCTCGGAGATTGGTGTCCGGTGGAATATTTTGATATGTGTCCGTCGGATTTGACAACTAACGGCTGCTATTATGATGTTTTGAAAAAAGCGGAATTTTTCGCAAAGATGCTGGGCAAAAACAAAGATGCGGCTGATTTTGCCGCAACGGCAGCAAAAGTCCGTACCGCTTTCAATGAAAAATATTATAAAGGCGATGGCATTTACGGTAATGATTCATGGACGGCTCTCGGCTGCCCGTTGTATTTCGGTCTCGTTGAAGAAAGCGAAAAAGATAAAGTTCTGCAGCGGCTGCTGGCAAAGATCCGTGCTAATGCGCATAAGGTCGATTTCGGTATCCTCGGTGCCAAATATATTCCGCATGTTCTGGCAAAATACGGGTACAGCGGAGATGTTATTAAACTTTTCACTCAGACAGAATATCCCGGCTGGGGGCATTGGGTAAAGATCGGAGCGAAAAATCTTTGGGAAACATGGAGCGGATTGTGGTCACGCAATCATATCATGTATGGTGATGTCGCCAACTGGTGTTTTGAACATCTCGGCGGTTTGCGCTTTGAAGATGGTGAATTGAAACTTGATCCGAAGTTTCCACTTGAGCTGGATAATTTTGAATGTTCACACAAAGTCTGCGGCAGAGGTGAAATAAAAGTCGCATGGAACAGAGAAAATGACGGTACAGTAAAATATTCCGTAACTCTCACCGATGGTCTTGAATGCACATTCAACGGCAGAACTCTGTCGGCAGGAAGTGAAATTTTTATTATCAGATAATTGTTTTTATATCTTTTTTCTGATAAACTAATTATATTTGTCTGAAAGTTTATTTTGCCAACTTGAAATATTGCATAAAAAGAGTATACTATATGAGTGTGTTTTCAATATTATAAAGGGGTATTTTTATGTCGTCAATACATGATTTTATAGGCAGATGTGCTGTTGAACTGCTTGCAGAGAATGAACGCCGCTGGTGGGGGAGTGAACTTGAAGCTCTGCCGCGGTTGTGATTCCTGCCGGACCACCATCTGGATGCGCAGGGAAATCCGGAAAAAGAGGCGGAAATGCGCCGTTTCTGCGTCATGCCTGATAATCAGCCTATTCCTCATACTCCGACTGATATGAACGGCAACTGGTGTGTTTTTACCGGTTCAGGTCTGGAAGATATAATGGTGGAAAAAGTTGCTTCATATTATGTGGACAAAATACTTGATTGTGCAGTTGCCGGAGATATGTATTCTGCGGCACGTTTTACAGGGGCGATTTCGCATTATATCCAGGATAATTCAGTGCCGGTCCATGTTATAAACAATATGCTTATGAATCGTCTGTTCCCCGAGAAAAACGGACGGTATGTGCATTATCACCGTATTGTAGACGGTCTTCATTTTGATCCTGCCAAGCTTGACATCAAGCCTGCATTGCTGGGAACAAACAGAGAAGAGCTTGTTTTTTATCTCGTTCAGGGAATCAAAAAGAATCGTGAAAATGCTTTTCCGCTTCTTGTGCCGCTTATCAGTGCCATTGATAATAATGATCAGGAGACAATTCAGAATATAAGTCAGCAGTATAATGGAGATGCTTTGCAGCTTACAGTTTCTTTGTGGCACACACTTTATGCGCTGGCAAATAATGATATTGCTCCGGAAGAGACCAAATTTCTGCAATCATGCCGTCTGAGCCGCATGATTCCGGTCATTGAAATAAATCCGGTTTTTGACCGTGAAAATTTCCGCCGGTTCGGAATAGATTTTTATCCGACATTTTATAAGCAATGTGATCCGGATCGCAGTTATATCGGCCTGGATCCTTACCGTTTTGAGCCTGCATTGAATAAAGTTTACGGTAAAAACGGTGAAGTTCTGCCTGTTTTATTGCAGAATGGAGATGCAGTTGAAGATTTTCAGGACTGCATTGCAGTTTCCGGCTATGGTCTGTCAGTATTTGATGTTCCCGGTAAAATTTATAACGAATTGACTGTTATTGCCGGATTTCATCCTATTTCAGCAAGCGGCAGAGATGTGCGTTTTTCTATTCTGTTTGACTGTGCAGACGGCTTGCAGCTTGCTTTCCAGGAGGACAAAAAAGAACACGGCAGATATTCAGACATAAAATTGACAATTCCTGAAAATTGCTGCCGAATACTCTTTATCGTTACCGGGGGGACTGCTGCAAGTTCAGTACTCTGGTGCAATCCCGTAATCCGGAAACGTTGATTTTAACTGTCTTTTTTTCAGAAAGTTACTTTTATTGTTATGATTTTGTGCGCAGATGCACTGACGGAAAATTCCTGTGCATCGGCTGCCAACAGTGATTCGACGGTTTCATCAATACGGCAGAACTCTGCTTTTTTGAATTGACGATTGAATTTGACTGTTGATGAATCTGATTTCATTTCAGGGTTGTAAAGGCGCAGGATGACTTCGTTTGCGGTGCCGTTATCCGCAGTCTTCAATGCAGAGAATGTCAGATTGTCGTCAATGGTCATAAAACTGCCGTCCTTATGCGTTTTTACCAGATATTCCGGAATCAGATACGTGACAGCGGGAACAGATTGCAGTGATTTGCGGATATGGTTGAGTTTCGTCATGGAGCAATCAGGAGTTATGCATTTGAGCATGTATTCAAACGATAACTTTTTGTTGAGCTGCCCTTCAGTTTCGCCGTCAGACATGACAGTACGGCGGAATGAACGGAAAAGAGTTACGGTCAAATCACCTTCGTTCTCTGCTGAACAGCCGCACTCATGCAAACCTTCTTTGCCAATGAAAACAAGACCGCCAACATTGTTGCGTTTGCCGATGATGCCTTCAAAGTTTTTGTCGGGAGATTCCGCTTCCTGATAGTATTCTGATTCAAGATTGTGTACTCTGCCGGGAGGACGTGAAACGGTGGTAAATTGTTGATTTGCAAAATAATTTCCGCTGATTTCAGTGGGGATTATAAGCTGTAAGCGGCAATCTTTCAGCTTGTTGTCGATTTCTGTTCTGATTTGTAATTGATCGCTGTTGCGGTCGAGAGCGACAAAAGTTTTTATCTCCTGAGAAATGATATTTTCAGAGGGGAAAAATCCTTTGAAATTCTGATATACGCCGCCCTGAAAAATAATTTCAGCAGGCATATCGAAAGCACGGACGATTTCAAATTCAGTACGCTCTGAACTGTCGTGAGTTATGCGGACGGATTTTAAATATCCGCTGACGGTGACATCTCCGCCGACAGGTTCAATAAATGCCCAGCCATTGCCGATGTCTCTGTGAAAACGGTAGTCATTCTGTCCTTTGAAAGTGACATTTGAACGTAAATCTGTAACGTCAAAAGTTCCGTTGACATTGATCTTGAGGGAAATTATACCGTTGGATGCACTGTGTCTGCCGGTCAGCATTGTGCGCAGGTTGCGTACGGGATGATCTACCGGACGGATTTTATATTCTGTCCAGCCGGAAGCACGCAAATCTATTTCCATTATGACTTTGCAGATATTGAAACTCTGATATGTGCCAATGGCAAGTACCCGGTGTTCGGAACGGACGATTTTATGGATTTTATAATCAATTTTTCTGTCGTTTTCGTCAAAAATCTCAAAAGTGTATGTTCCCTCCGGACTGAAAGGTGCAGTCGAATGCTGTGTTTTGTAAGCCATTGCCGCAGGGAAAGCAATTTCCACCTCAGAAATTTTTTTGACCTGATAGGGCAGAGAATTGTACATGCGCAAAGTATAATTGCCGTTTTCATCGCAGTGGGCAAGAGCTTTGTCCCAATCATCATAAAAGTCGGAATGAAGTACCTGCCATCTCGGAGTCTGCGTAATTTTTTCAAAGTCCATCCAGCGGTGTTCCCGCTTGATTTCATCGGCAATCGTCATGACCTCTTCAAAACGGGGCAGCATGTGACGGTGTATCATATCGGGAGAACAGCCGCAGATTGAATCATGAGCGTGATTCTGTATAAGATGTTTCCATGCATGATTGAGGAATGGCAAACTTTCTGTATTGCCGTTGACGGCGGCTTCAGCAAGCATTGGTTCCACAGTATTTTCAAGTGTATTTTCACAGCGGTCATTTGCCTGTTTGATGTCATATCGTGAACTCAAAGTCGAACTGATCTGATATGCACCGTGCCGGACAGGTTCGATGGGATAGATGAGTTCGCCTTTGAATGTTGGAAGTTTCTCCGGTTCTTTATATTCATTTGTGAAAACGGCAGTAAAGTCATCATGGATGATTTCAGCATCTGGATAACAGTCTTTTATCCAACCGAGCATTTTCATTGTGTCGTGATTGGGTTCGGTATGATCGAGAGCGTCGGAGAGAACGATTTTTCCTTTATAGAATTTTTCATAATCTCCGAGCCATTCTTTGAGGCGTTTTTTGAATTTGTCTTCGTCCATGGGAGTATCTTTCAGCCCTCTGATTTCCATGGAGAAACTGCCGTAACCATTGCGGGGCATGAAGTGAAAAAGCGGAATTTTCGTGCCGTCGGGAGATTCCCATATCAAAAATGCTTCTGCATCATACGGGATACCGCGCCATGCGACGACTCCTCTGATTCCGAATCCAGCCATGATTTGCGGGAATTGACCGTAATGACCGAAAATGTCACAGACATAACCGATATTCCATGGTTCTGCTCCGAAAGAGCGGGAAATTTTTCTGCCGATGAGCAGATTTCTGATTGCAGCTTCGCCGGATTCCAGAAATTCATCGGGCATGACATACCACGGACCGACGTTTAATTTGCCGGAGCTTATGAGATCCTGTATTTCATTCCGCCATTCGGGACGTATTTCCAGAATGTCTTCAAGAACTATGGTTTGGCCGTCAAAAGTGAATTTTTTAAAATCTTTATCGTTTTTGAAAATATCCAGCAGTTTGCCGAACATTTTCACCAGTCCGTAACGGAAGGCATCTTTTGACATGTACCATTCACGGTCCCAGTGTGTCGAATTGAAATAATAGAATTTCATATTATTTGAACTCCTTGATAATGACTGCGCCGGGAGCGAGAGTTACAGTTTCACTCTTGTGTAAGCCGGTCAGGTCAGGATTTGGTTTTATCACAGTTTTCACAGTTTTTTCTGTCGGGTTATGGATTTCAGCGACCCATTTTGAATATGAATGATCGCCGGAAACAGAAATTTTAATATCTTTGCTGCTTGCCGTGAACGGGTTGCCGATAACAATTTTTTTATCGCTTTCGATTTCATTGAGTACAGCATAGGCAATGCCGTTTTCAACGGGGAGCAGACGTTTTCTGCCGTCACAGCTGAGCATGACTCCGAAATTATCATTCATATTGAAAAGGCGGACACCGAGATTGCCGTTGCAGGCCGCAAGATTTTTGACTGTTCCCTTAAATGCACCGTCAAGGTCGAGAGTGTATTCATTATTGAGAATTTTTCCTTGCTGAATTTCAACGGTATAACCGGTTTTGCCTTTTTCAACAAGTCCGAAATCTCTGCCGTATTTGAGTGCAACGGCGAAAGGATCTTTTTCAAGACGGTTGATGCCGCAGAAAAGAAGTTTCAGATCATATTCAGTGCCTGCTTTGGCAACACCATCGGGAGCGATATAAACGAAACGGTGAGACTTGGTATCAAAATACAAATCATCAGAAAGAATATAAACTGCAAGACTGCCGTAGAAATTGCCTTCATAAATCAGGAAATCACCTTTTTTCATCGGTAAAATACCATTCGGAGATTTTACTTCACGATTGTTCAGCCATGCACGGAGAAGTTTGCTGCCGCGAACGGAAATTCCCCCCGGAGAGAGGAAGAATTTATTTTTACCTGTAACAGCATAATCTTTAAGCACCTTGAAATGCTGTTCATACAGCCACGGCGCAACACCGCCGACACGGACAAGGTAATGAGTGCGGCGCGCGGTCGTTTCAAGATATTCAGATTTTTTGAACGGAAATAATGTTGCATGAGTGTGGATGAGCGGAAATGCGCCGACGGGGAAAACTCCGTCCATTTCCTGCTCGGCAATCAGTACATTTGAGGAAAGAACCACCACATTCGGACGGTTATGAACTCCGCCTTCAACATTATGAATAAAATCACCGGTCCATGAATGTCTGCCGTAGTTCGGGGCAATTTTGTCATTTGTGTAAATTGCCGGACGCATACTGCCCTGCGGATGCCATTCAGGAGAACCGTCATAACGGAGTTTGCCTTTGCCGTAAATCGGATCGGAGACAAATGCCCCTACGGCACGCAGACGGGCATACCACGGACCTTTCCACGGGATAACCCCGTCAGCGGCATAATTCATCAGAAAATCTTTGCCGTCAGGACGTTTCTGTACAGAGTATAACAACGGATTGTTGCGGTCCATACAATAGAGGTCACGCAATATCCATGAATCACTTGACATACTGCGGGTGATGGCAGTTTTGCCGCTTGAGGAAATAAGTTTGCCCCAGATATGACGCTGGCGGTTGTTGGGGAAAATCGTATTATAGTTAAAAATTTTTCTGCCGTTCAGATGGAAGCGTTTCATTAAAGTTTCTCCATCATAAATCTCAACAGTTCTGATGCCGTCAGGGGATTCTGCATGAAGTTTGAGCGGCCAGACATTGAGGACGGTTGCATAGAGAGAACCGTCGGGATTCATATCGCCTCTTGGCATATCAAGCGTGAGAACCGGTCCCTGAGTAAGAAACATTTTGCCGTAACAGGGAACACCCGGATAACGGTTGCGTGCGGAGCGTGCGGCTTTGGTTGTAAGCATTTTTTTGAATTGTGCAAATGAGTCGGCAAAAAGTTGATTATGATAATAAGTGCCGTTCTCAACAAGTTTTATTTCATCGGCACTTTTCATTAATGTTAAAGCAAGCGGCCAGATATATTGAACATTGCGGTTGAAATTTGCATAAGCAGTTTCGGCATTGTCGATGGTTTTGCCGTTTTCCTGAGTGATGACTGCCATGGTTCCGACACTGCGCATGTCAATAGCAGGGTAGGGGTTGCGGCTGAAATTGTACCAGCCTGAATTTGCCTGAAATGAAAGCTGGCTGTAAAGATACAGCAAATCAAGTCCGGAAGTGAAAGAAAGTTTCTCATCAGTGGTTTTGAATCGGCGTTTTGAATCAAGCAGAATGTCAGCTGGATAAAGCGGATAGTCTCCATAGACATATTGATTGTTGTTATCAATATTTTTGTAGGTGAATCCGGGAATGGCAAGGAATGTTTTATCTGAGAATTTTTTACATTCTTTGCGGAGCTCTTCAAAATTTTTGTAAGAGAGTTTATCAAATTCTTCAAGGAAAATGATATAGTCCAGACCTGCTTTTTTTGCGGCGGCAACATATTGAGCAACAGTACTTTTCCCGCTTGAATAAGCTGTTCTTGCTCCGATTATACCGCGATAAAGTCTGGGGGCAGTAATACCTTCTTCTGTTTCCGGTATGGGAGTAAATTTTGCATTTGCAAGCTGCTTGGAATTGGAGACAAGACAGTCATAAATATTATTCATGAAAGCCATGAAGCCGTCGGCGGTAAAAAGTTGTTCAGCAATTTTTCTGCCCTGCTTCTGACGGTCATGCATGACAAAAGAGCAGCTGGGTTCTGCTCCGATATAGGCGACATGACCTTTGCCGTATTTGCGGATTCCTGCCATTGGGACATGACTTTTAAATGGAGTTTTGCCATCGACCCGTTCCTGATAGACATTGAGAACGAAAGTTCTGGGAACTTTAGAATAAGTTTTTTCATCCGCTTTGAGAATGACTTTCCAGTTTTTGTCTCCGGCAAAAGGTACATTGCCGATGATGGAGCCTGCATCTGCGGCGGGAAAGAGCATGGATTTGACACCTTTGTTGAAAGGGGCTGCAATATCATTGCAGCGGTAATAAGCATCACCGTGCTGATCGCCGAGTTTTACGATTTTTTCTTTATTGAAAATGGTTTTTTCATAACGGATGTCGGCGCCGAATATATCGCCGAGTTTGACAGAAAGCAGAGAATCGGCGAGCATCTGACCGACGATTTGAGTAATCAGCAGACCGCCGCCGTTGGCGACGTATTCTTCGATCAATTTGAAACGGGCATTATCGGCTTTGTTGAACGTCAGGCGCTGAAGCGGGAAAATTGTTACGCATCGTGTACGTTTCAACAGTTCAGGCGTCAGGTCGTCCCAGGCGCAGAACTGCAGATTTTTGAATCCGTGTTTTTTAAGTCCTTCTTCAAAAACTGCTGAAATTTTGCCGGTATTGAAAGTTGCACCGACATTAACGAAAAGAATATCAATTTTTGATTGTTCAGCAGATGCGCTGCGGGTTTCGATTTTCACATCGTCAACGAGCATGAAGCCTTTTTTGTTCAAACGTATTTCAATGCGTGCAGATTTTGCACCTTCTCCGAAAATGTGATCGAATTCGATTTTTTTCCATTCAGAGGTAGAAGGCAGATTTACAGCGTAATTTTTCAAACCTTTTTTTCCGTGAAAATTGAGAAGAAGCAGACCGCCGCCATTGGGTGCTTTGTACTGAAATGAGCCTTTGGCGACACGGTCGGACGGTTTTAGGTTAAGATGTTGGGATACGCAAATATATACACGGGGTGAATCATTGATTTGCAGACGGAGAGATTTTTCTCCTTCCACATAATCAACTTTGTCCTGTGAAATTGCGGCAAAGTTTTGATTATGAAGGGCTTTGCCCCAGCGTTCAAGCGATTCAAAACCGCCGTTTTTCACGATATTGGCAGAAGCACAAACCGTGAAAAAAAGCACAAAAAAACCCGATAATATTCTTTTCATTGTTTTTCTCTTTGCTGTAAATTATTTTGTTTCAGTTAAAAATTTTGCATCAATAGCATCAATTATCATGCTGCCCTGTTTGGTAAAACGTATTTCAAGTCTGCCGGAAGTGGAATTTGCCGGAATATCGACTTTGAAATTTGTCTCTTTCCACTCTTTTGAGGGAGCAAGGTTAAAGGCTTTTGAGCCTTTTTTGGGGAAAGTAAAGAGCAAAACACCGCCTCCATTGGGGGCTTTGTATTTGATTTTAAAATCTATCGCTTTGAATTCAGGTTTAAGGTCGATGTGCTGGGAAATGCAAATATAGACTTTGGGTTTTTGGGTAAATTCAAATTTAAGAGCATTTTTGCCTTCCTGAACATCATCAGTTATCTGTTTGATTGAAGCAAAATCCTGATTGTGGAGAGCAACACCCCAGCGGTTCATTTTTTCAAATCCGCCGTTGATGATTGCATCTTTGGCAGCAAGAGTAATAAATGCGGAAAAAACGAAAAGTGCTGAAATAATTTTTTTCATGAGATAAAATCCTTATATTGAATCAGTTTGAGGGGGCAACTTCGGTATTCGGGTCAGACAGGTTGTAACCGCCCCAGAAATTGAATGCGACAGGATCAGTTTTGATAGTTGAATAATAATCTGAAGATCCTTTGGAGAGATATTTTTCACGCAGAGGAGCGGCATGTCCGTCAGCATAATTGCAGTTGATTGAAGTTCCTTTGAAGTGACGGTAATGAAGTTTGTTATCTTTGTCCCATTCTTTGAGACCGGGAGTTGCCACATAGAGACCTACACCGTAATATGCGCCTGTCTGGATTTCAGGCTCAGTGAAAACCATACGGGCGGAGGGATTGGCAATATTTATGGTCTTGCGCCAGTTGGTAGGCTTGTATCCAAAAGTGTGACGGTTAAGAGCATAGTTGCCGTTGGCAAGTGATGAACTTGAATTGAGCGGCAGACTGAAAAGTTTTGGACAGGCAAGCATGCGGGAGGATTTTTGTCCGACAGCAGGTTTGCCGTTGGGCCATGTGCTGCTGGTAAGTTCACAATATGAATCGGGCCATACTCCGGCACCTCTCAATGGATTATGCCATATCCCGATGACAGCATCCAGAACCGGCGGAAAATAACTGTCGTAAGCGTCGGTGTATTCAATGTAGAAAACGCCCATCTGCCGGAGATTGCCGAGGCAGACTGCATTGTTTCCTGACTCACGGGCGCGGCTCAATGCTGGGAGCAGCATACCTGCAAGAATGGCGATGATGGCGATTACTACCAACAATTCAATAAGGGTGAATGTCTTTTTCATATTTTTCCTTTCTGTTATGGAGGTTTGTTCGGGTATTGAATTATTATTTATTCTTCAAAATTAATGTGCGGATTTCAAAAGGACGGAATGTGATGGTCGGTTCGAGTGTCCCACGGATATTGCCTGACATATCCGCTTCACAGATAATTTTGTTTTCAAATAATTTGCCATTGAGAGTGATTTCTGTATCCGCTCCGAGAGTTTCATAAAGCCTGACGATCAGATTGCCGCTATCCTGATAGATTGCAGAGAGTTGAATATTTTCTGCATCATAGTCCAGGTAAGGAGTTTCATCTGCGACCGGTGCTGTAATTTCAAGCGGACGGTTGAGCATCTGACCGAGAGAGCATGATTTGCCCATATCTTTCTGAGAGCATGGCATGATGAGAAATTCGTATTCATGTTCGCCGTTATCGTATGCGCCCTTTTGCGGAATCATTGCTCCGTCACGGATGGCAGTGCCGCTGCGTATCAGACTGACGATAATATCTCCGTTGACAAGCTGATGTCCGGGAGTTCCGTTGTTGGCGACGGTCAGACCTTTGCTGAAATCGCTGTAATTTACCCAGTTGAGTGCGGGCCAATCGCCTTTGGCGGTGATATAGTCGCCATTGGAGGTCAGTTCCTGCAAGGTTGAAGCGAAGGTATTTTTTACTTCAAAATACGGTTTGCGGACGATAGTTCCGTAAGGTACTTCATAAGTTGCGACGGAGTTGTTGACTTCGATGGCGGAGGGGAAACGGATTGCTATTTTTGTATTGTTGCCGTGCCAGTCAAGTTTGACTTTGAGTTTGAAATATTCAGTATTTTTCGGGAAAATGTATTCTTTGGTGAATTTGAGGGATTCAAAATACGGCCATTGATTACCTTCATTGCCGTTGCCTGAGGCGACAAAATTGACTTCTCCTTCTGTAACTGCTTTGAAGAAAACAGGCCCTTCTTCAATAGAAACGACTTTTTCTGTCTGGCGTTTGTGACCGTGATTTATGCCGATAAGGTTTTCGGTCCACATTGTTCCGAAATCGGGACGGAAAATGATTTCACCGAAGTGATCAGTTCCGAAAACATTTTCTCCGTTGAGATTGCGGATGACCGGAAACGGAGTTGAAAAATCCGCTTCAAAAAAGTCTGTTTTGAATTTTGCATTGCATTTGACCGGTTGAGCCGGAACGGCGGCGGATTTTTTATAATTTCTGGAACTGATTTGTGAAATATCGGCTGTAAAATAAGTCTTTCCGTCAGAATCAATTTGTGCAGTGACTCCTTCCGGAACAACATTATTTGTACCGATGAATTGTTTCATTGAAGTTTTGGTAAAAGAGGTCAAGCTGAAATCATCTTTTGCGGCAGTCGGGAAATATTTACGGCTTTGAGTATTGACTTTTGCAAGTTTTTCCATGATCTCTATATGCGGGGCATCATGATGACAGCCGCATGCTCCATCATGGAACTGCACCCGGAAAAGTTCCCGCCAAAGTTCCTCAAGGTCGCAGTTTTTGTTTGCAGCAGCGTTGAAAAAATCTGCTTTGAAAAGGTTGTTTTCGGCTTTGCGCATCTCCTGTTTGACGGTAATGCGGGTGGTGTAGCAGCCTGAAAAGGTGGGATTGAATTCCCCGTAGAAAACCGGCAGGTCATTTTGAGCAACAGCATCAAAATAATCTTCGTTTCTGCCGAAAGCAACAGTGCGCCCCGGTGTTTTGTTGACAGCTTCAAGTATCCAGAAAAGTTCTTCTTTGATATAGGTCTTGTTGTGTTTGCAGCAAGAGGGTATCAGCACGCTTCCGAAGTGCAGAACATGAACAGCAACACCAGGGCTGTCGGCTCCTATGTGGTCAACTGTGTCAAGGACAGCAATAC